>NZ_JACESD010000030.1:0-35090 GCF_013911995.1 Euryhalocaulis sp. | reverse complement strand
GTCAGAACCATCACCCCCCAAAAGCGTGTCCTGCCCAAGGCCGCCTGTCAGGGCATCGTTGTCCGGGCCGCCATTGAGGAGATCGGCCCCGGTCCCGCCAAACAGAAAATCAGAACCGAAACCGCCGGAAAGCAAGTCCGCTCCCGCGCCGCCATTGAGCGTATCGCCGTTTCCGTTTCCGAAAAGCTTGTCGTTGCCAGTTCCGCCAAAGAGAATATCAGCGCCACCCTGTCCGAAAAGACGGTCATCGCCGGCCTCGCCATACAGGCTGTCTATTGCCGCCCCCCCTTTGAGATTGTCAGAGTCGGCGCCCCCATAGAGCGTATCGTCTCCGGTTTCCCCCCGGAGCACGTCGTCTCCATCCGCTCCCGAGAGCAAATCGTCTGCGCCGGCCCCGATAAGGAGATCATCGAAAGCGGAGCCGGAGAGCACTTCGATACTTGCAAGCGTATCGCCTTCCGCCGAGCCGCCACTTCCGGCTCCGGCAAGCAGGTTTACCGTCACACCGCTGGAGGAGGCCGAGTAGTCAACGCGGTCTATGCCGTCGCCACCGTCCAGCACATCAGCTCCATCGCCGCCATAAAGCTCATCGTTCGCGGCGCCGCCATAAAGCCTGTCGTTCCCCTGACCGCCAAACAGCCTGTCTCCGTCAGTCATGCCTGAGAGAAAGTCATCGCCAGCGGCCCCATAGAGAAGATCGCCGCCTGCACCCCCATAGAAACGGTTGTCGCCATCATCCCCTGTGATCGTGTCACTGCGCCGCCCGGCCAAAACGGATTCGATACTGACCAGCGTATCGCCGACCGCGTCGTCATCGCCGCTGACTGATCCTGTGGCGAGGTTCACAACCAAAGCGGAGCTGGCGTCACTGTAATCCACCAGGTCGTTTCCGGAGCCGCCATCCAGAAGATCGGAGTCCCTTCCACCCTCCAGGATATCATCGCCGTTTCCGCCAAATAGATTGTCCGCCCCGGCGGCGCCTCTCAATTCATCGGTTCCGTCGTCGCCATAAAGGAAATCGTCGCCCTGTTGTCCGAGCAATAAATCGTCGTCGGCTCCACCATAAATGGTGTCTATATCCCGATTGCCCGCGACCCGGTCGTCACCAGCTCCGCCAAAGAGTGTGTCTTCGCCATTATCCCCGCTGATGTCGTCGTCGCCGCCCTGACCATAAATCTGGTCGTCGTCGCTGGTCCCGGTAAGGGTATCCGAATCCGAAGTGCCGTTGATAAGCGCCATGTGAAACCCCTGCCTGTCCCGTCCCTCAACGATTGCGCACGCAGGTTAGTGCAGCCTGTGGGAGAGGGCCAGACCGGAATGGCTGTTCGGGGCGTTTCCTAGCCCGGCGTGATTTCGCCGGTTTCGACGCGGAACATCTGGGCGTCGGTCGTGAAGGCTTCGAACAGGCGGGATTCGACGCCGGTGAGCCAGGCCTGCGCGCCGAGATCGTTCAGCTCGGCGATCAGGGCGGCGCGGCGGTCGGGGTCGAGATGGGCGGCGGCCTCGTCGAGCAGGACAATCGGGCCGATGCCGTGATCGGCGGCCAGGGCGCGGGCCTGGGCGAGGATGAGGCCGGTGAGGAGGGCTTTCTGTTCGCCGGTGGAGCATTGCGCGGCGGGGGCGTCTTTTTCCCGGTGAGTGACGCGCAGATCGCTGCGGTGCGGGCCGGACAGGGCGCGGCCCGCCGCGGCGTCGCGGCTGCGGGCCTCGGCCAGCCTGCCGGCGAATCTTTCCCCGATGGTCTCGTGCGTTTCGCCCCCCAGCGCGGCCTCTTCCAGCGCGCCGTCCAGGGCCAGCCTCGCGGTGGGGAAGGCGGTGTCGGGCGAGGCGGCGATCTGTTCGGCAAGGCGGGAAAGCGTGCGGGCGCGGGCGGCCGCCATGGCGGCGCCGGACTCGGCCATGCGGGCCTCCAGCGCGCCGAGCCATGAGGGGTCGAAAACATTGTCGTCCAGCAGGCGCTGGCGCTCCCGCATCGCTTTTTCGTAAATGCTGGCGTTGCGGGCGTGATCGGGCGCGGCGGCCAGAGTCAGGCGGTCGAGAAAGCGGCGGCGGTCGCCCGGAGGTCCCATGAACAGGCGGTCCTGCGCCGGAGTCAGCCAGACCATCGGGATCAGGGCGGTGAGATCGGAGGCGGGGGCGTTGGTTCCGTCAATCTTCACGATGCGGCGATTGGGGGCCTCTGGCGCGACGCCGGTGGTGATCTCATGCGTTTCGCCGGCGCGCGCGATCGTCGCGGCGACGCCCCAGGCGGGGGCGGTCTCGCCATTTTCGGCGCGGCGGAGCGAGTCCAGTTTGGCCCGGCGCAGGCCGCGGCCGGGAGAGAGCATGGAAACCGCTTCGAGGAGATTGGTCTTGCCCGCGCCATTGGGCCCGGCCAGCGCCACGGGGCGCGCGTCCAGCGCCAGTTCGGCGCGGGAATAGTTGCGGAAATCGGTCAGCCGCAGCCGGGTGATGGCGAGGGAGCGGGTCATGCTGGCGCCCCTTCTATCCCCTCGCGCGGGCGAGGAGACGGAGTTTCATCGGGACAGAAAAACTCAGACCCGCAGCGGCATCAGGACATAGAGGGCGTGTTCGTCCGCGGAATCCTTGACCAGTGCCGGAGAGGCCGAGTCCTGGAAGAGGATATCGACCGTATCGCCCTCGATCTGGCCGGCGACGTCCAGCAGATAACGGGCATTGAAGCCGATATCGATGGCGTCAAAGCCGTAAGTGACCATCAGTTCCTCGGTCGCCTGCCCGCTTTCGGGGTTATTGACCGCCAGGGTCAGCGTGTCCTCGGCCAGCGAGAGCTTGATGGAGCGCGACTTCTCGACAGAGATCGTCGCCACGCGGTCCACGGCGTTGGCGAAGACCTTGTTCTCGATGGTCATGCGCTTGTCGTTCTCGCGCGGGATCACGCGCTCATAATCGGGGAAGGAGCCGTCGATCAGTTTGGAGGTCAGCGTCGCGCCGCCGATCTGGAAGCGGATCTTGGATTCGGAGACCGAAACCTCGACCTCGTCATCGGCGTCGTCGACCAGGCGGCGGACCTCCTGCACCGTCTTGCGGGGCACGATGACCGCCGGCATTCCGGACGCGCCGTCCGGCATGGCGGTCTCCGACAGGGCCAGACGGTGGCCGTCAGTCGCCACCGCGCGCAACAGGGACGCGCCCTCCGCCTCCATGGCGTGCAGATGGATGCCGTTGAGATAGTAGCGCGTCTCTTCGGTGGATATGGCGAAGCGCGTCTTGTCGATCAGGCGCGCCAGCTCGCTCGCCTCGACCTTGAAGTCATGGCTCAGCCCCTCGGCGCTCAGGACCGGGAAGTCGGACGGCGACAGCGAGGGCAGCGAGAATTGCGAGCGCCCGGCCTTGATCTGCAGGCGGGGATCGCCGGAGGTCATGGAGATTTCCACCTCCGCGCCCTCGGGCAGCTTGCGCACGATTTCATAAAGCGTGTGGGCGGGGGCGGTGGCCGATCCGCCGGACTCGATGTCCGCGGAAACCGTCTCCGTGATCTCCAGATCCAGGTCCGTGGCGGCGAATTTCAGCGCGCCGTCTTCAGCGGACAGCAGCACATTGCCCAGTATCGGAATGGTGTTGCGGCGCTCCACCACATTCTGGACGTGGCCCAGTGTGCGGATAAGCGCGGCGCGGTCGATCGTCAGCTTCATGAAGGGTTCTGCGCTTGGTTCTTGGTTGACGGGTTAAAGGCGAATCGCCCCCGCGCAAGACAGGCGCGGGGGCGGGAGAATAACGAAAATCACCGCCGCGCGAAGCCCTTTTTCCGCATTTCCTCCCGCGCCCGGCCTGTGCGGACGCGGGGCGGCAAGGCGCGCCGCCCTAGCGCTCCAGCAGGCGGATCAGCGCGTTGACGTCATCATGCACGGCCGGATCGTTCTCCATCAGATCGCTGATGCGGCGCACCGCGTGCAGCACCGTGGTGTGATCCTTGCCGCCGAAACGCCGCCCGATATCGGGCAGGGAGCGCTGGGTCATCTGCTTGGACAGATACATGGCGATCTGGCGCGGACGGGCGATGGCGCGGGCGCGGCGCGGCGACAGAAGCTCCGGCACTTTCAGATTATAATAGGACGCCACCTGTTTCTGGATGCGGTCCACCGTGATGCGGCGCGTGGCGGCCACGGCATAGTCGGAGAGCGCGGCGGTCACCGCCTCGGTCGTCGCCTCGCGCCCGATCAGCAGGGTGCGTGAGACCACCGTGTTCAGGGCGCCGATCAGTTCGCGCGGAGAGCCGGTGACACGGGCGGCGATGAAATCGCACGCCTGATCCGGCAGGGCGAAGCCGGGATAGGTGCGCTGCAGGTCCAGCACGGCGCGGTCCAGGATGCGGCGGCGCAGATCCAGATCCGGGCATTCGACATCGCAGCGCAGGCCGCCGACCAGCAGGGAGCGCACGCGCTCGTCAATGCCGTCCAGCTCGCCCGGCTTGCGGTCGCCGGTGATGACCACCTGGCGGCCGTCCTGAATGAGATCGGCCAGGGTATGGTAGAATTCTTCCTGCGTGACCGTCTTGCCGGCCATGATGTGCAGGTCGTCGACCAGCAGAAGATCGGTGTTGCGCACCGTTTCCTTGAAGGCGCTGGTGTCGCGGTTCTTCATCGCCGACAGGAAGTCGCTGGTGAAGCGTTCGCCCGTCAGATAGGTGATGCGGCGCTCCGGGTCGCGCTCGCGGCTTTCATTCTGGATGGCGCGCAGCAAGTGGGTTTTGCCCATGCCGTAGCCGCCATGGATATAGACCGGGTTGAAGCGCGCGGCGGCGTCGCCGGAAATCTGGCGCGCCACGGCGGCGGCGACTTCATTGGCCGGGCCGACCACGAAATTCTCGAAGGTGCGGTCAATGCGGGCCGGGGGGCGCGGCTCGGACAGGCCCGCGCCCGATCCTCCGCCGGACGCGCCGCCCGCGGCGGCGGCGGGACGGGAAGCGGCGACCCGCAGGGCGGGCGGATGCGCCATGCCGTCGGTGACCTCGAACCGGACCATGCGGTTCTGCGAATCCAGACCGGCCCAGTACTCGCGGATGCGGAAGCCGAAATTCTGCTCCACATACTCGCAGCAAAAACGGTTGGGAGCGGAGATGCGCACGGTGCGGCCGTCAATTTCAGAAGCCTGAAGGTTGGCGATCCAGGACAGGTAAGTCTGCTCGCCAAGTTCGCTCTTCAGGCGACCCTTGATCGCCTCCCAGACGCTCTCTACCGCCATTGATATATCGGCTCCCTTTGACTGCCCGCCCATTGAATTCCCCCTTGCCCGGCGCGCCTTGTGCGGCACGCCAGCATATTGTTTTTAAAGACAAAAATTCCCCCTCCGCGCTCCTCACGGGAGGCGGTTATCGAGTTCAATCCGTCTTAAGATTGGTACGTCGATCAGCAAGGAGGAGGATACTTAGACGGCACTGCGAATCAAACCCCAAAATTCGCCGCTGGAGGGAAACGAGTCACTTGACAAGAAAAAACCGGAACCCCGGAGGGGACTTAGGTTTACCTTTCTTAACATTTTTTTTTCAGCGGGGTGACAGCGCCAAAAAGCGCGCAAACGGGGCCCATAAAAAAACGCTCCGGCACAGGTTCTGGCCGGAGCGTTTTGAAATTTATTGCGGATTCATGACGGCCCGGCGACAGGCCGGAAACCAGCGCGCCGTGTTCAGGCGCTCATCGCCTTGATGCGCGAATTCAGGCGCGAAACCTTGCGGGACGCCATCTTCTTGTGAACCACGCCGTGGCCGGCCGCCTTGTCCAGTTCGGACTGGGCCTTGCCGAGGGCTTCGCGGGCCGCCGCCTGGTCGCCGGAAGCAATCGCTTCCTCGACCTTGCGGACATAGCCGCGCATGCGCGAACGGCGGACGGTGTTGACTTCGGTGCGGCGCGCAATCTTGCGGACCATCTTTTTCGCAGAACGCGTATTGGCCATGAGCCTTATACTTCCGTGTTCAGGGTCGTCGTAAATTCATCGGGCCGCGCGCGCATTTCGCGCCGCTGCGGCGAAGGCAGGCGAGATATAAGGATAGGCGGGCCGCGTCAAGCGCGCGGCGCCGCGCAAGCTCAGCGATTCTTGAAATGCGGCGCCCGCTTCTCTGCGAAGGCGGCCATGCCTTCCTTCTGGTCCTCGGTCGAGAACATGGAATGGAAGACGCGGCGCTCGAACCGCACGCCCTGGCTGAGCGTGGTCTCATAGGCCTGGTTCACCGTCTCTTTAGCCATCATGGTGATGGGGCGGGAGAAGCCGGCAATCTTGCGGGCGGCCTCCATGGCCTCCTCCATCAGGTCGTCATCGCTGACCAGACGGGAGACAAGGCCGCAGCGCTCGGCTTCCTGCGCGTCCATGGTGCGGCCGGTGAGGCAGAGATCCATCGCCTTGGCCTTGCCGATAAAGCGCGGCAGGCGCTGGGTGCCGCCGGAGCCGGGCATGACGCCAATGGTGATTTCCGGCTGGCCGAACCTGGCGTTTTCGGAGGCGATGATGAAGTCGCACATCATGGCGATCTCGCAGCCGCCGCCCAGCGCATAGCCGGATACCGCGGCGATGACCGGCTTGCGGAAGCGGTCCACCGACTCCCACGTCTTCGCGAAGGGGTCGTTCTTGTAGAGATCAACGAAATCGCGGCCCTGCAATTCCTTGATGTCGGCGCCGGCGGCGAAAGCCTTCTTGGAGCCGGTCAGGACCACGCAGCCAATATCGTCATTGGTTTCGAAATCGGCGAGCGCCTGGGCGAGTTCGGTGGTCAGCTGGTCGTTCAGCGCGTTCATCGCCTTGGGGCGGTTCAGCGTGATGACGCCGACCGCGCCGTCGGTTTTCACTTCGATCGTCTCAAAAGCCATATCCGGACCATCATCCTTGAGTGTGGCGGCTGCGCGTCTTGCGGACCGACGAGCCGGTCCCGCGCGCGAAAGCCGGGCCTCATAACGCAACCCGCGCCCTGTGGCGAGGGGGCGCCTTCAAACGCGTTCAGCGCTGGCAGGACGAGCAGAAAAAGCTGGACCGCCCTGCTTGCACAATCCGCGTCACGGGCGCGGCGCAGGCCCGGCAAGGCTCGCCTTCACGCCCGTAAACGGAAAAGGAATGCTGGAAATAGCCCAGGGTTCCGTCCGTCAGGGCGTGATCACGCAAGCTTGATCCGCCCGCCGCGATCGCCTCCGACAGCACGGCTTTGACCGCGGCGGCCAGTTTTTCGCATCGCGCCGCGCCCACATTGGCCGCCAGGCGGCGGGGAGAGATCTTCGCGCGGAACAGGGCCTCGCAGACATAGATATTGCCAAGGCCCGCTACGATGCGCTGATCCAGCAGCGCCGCCTTCACCGGCGTTCGCCGCCCCTTGAATGCGGCGTGCAGTACGGGGCCGTTGAAGGCGTTGGAAAGCGGCTCCGGCCCCAGCCCGTCCAGATAGGGCGAGGTCTCGCCGGGCGCGATCAGGGTCATGAAGCCGAACCGGCGGGGATCGTTGAAGGTGACGTGGCTACCTTCCGCGGTCTCGAAGATCACGTGGTCGTGCTTCGGGTCGAGGTTTCTGGGATGGGCGAAGTCGCCGGGCGCTGTCCCGTCCACGCGGAAGGAACCGGACATGCCCAGATGCATCAGCAGGGACTCGCCGGTGTCCGTTTCCCCCAGCAGGTATTTGGCGCGGCGGCCCAGACGGATCAGGCGCGCGCCCTCCAGCCTTTCCCGGAAGCGGGGCGGAAAGGGAAAGCGCAGATCGGGGCGGCCCAGCGTGACGGTTTTCAGGCGCGCGCCCTCCAGCGCCGGGGTCAGGCCGCGCCGCACCGTTTCGACCTCGGGGAGTTCGGGCATGGCCTAGCGGGCGAGGTTTTTCATGATGCCCCGGATCACCTGCCGCGACAGCTCGGTGGAGGCGGTGCGCAGGAAGGATTTCATCGAGGCTTCGAAATAGGATTGCCGGCCGGAGGACTTGCGGGACGAGGAGCGGCGGGATGTCGACGCCTTCGCCTTGTCCTTGCCGGCCTTTTCGGCGGCGGCGAGTTTCTGCTCGGCGCGCTCGGCCAGGATTTCATAGGCGGACTCGCGGTCCTGCGCCGTGTCATAGCGACCCGCAGCCGGGCTGCCGGCGATGATGCGGCTGCGCTCTTCATCCGTGATCGGGCCGATCTGCGAGGATGGCGGGCGGATCAGCGTGCGTTCCACCACGGTCGGGCGGCCCTTGGCGTCCAGCGTGGAGACCAGCGCCTCGCCAACGCCCAGCTCTGTGATCACCGCCTCGGAGTCCAGCTCCGGATTGGGGCGGAAGCTCTGGGCCGCGGCTTTCACGGCCTTGCGCTCGGCCGGGGTATAGGCGCGCAGGGCGTGCTGAATGCGCGTACCCAGCTGGGCCAGAACGTCATCGGGTACGTCGCGCGGGTTCTGGGTGACGAAATAGATGCCCACGCCCTTGGAGCGGATCAGCTTGGCGACCTGTTCAATCTTGTCCAGCAGCGCCCTGGGCGCGTCTTCGAACAGAAGGTGCGCCTCGTCGAAAAAGAAGACCATGCGCGGCTTTTCGGGGTCTCCGACCTCGGGCAGTTCCTCGAACAGCTCCGACAGCAGCCAGAGCAGGAAGGTGGAATAGAGCCGCGGCTCGGCGATCAGGCCGGTGGCGTCCAGTACGTTTACATAGCCGCGGCCCGACAGGTCCGTGCGGATCAGGTCCGCCAGCGACAGGGCCGGTTCGCCGAAGAAGCGGTCCGCGCCCGCGCGCTCCAGCACCAGAAGCCGGCGCTGAATGGCCCCGACAGAGGCGGTGGAGACCTGGCCGTATTCGGCGCTGATCTCCGCGCGGTTCTCGGCCACATAGGTCAACAGGGCGCGCAGATCCTTCAGGTCCAGCACCAGAAGCTTCTGGTCATCGGCCAGCGCGAAAACGACGGTCAGCACGCCTTCCTGCGTCTCGTTCAGGTCCAGAAGGCGGGAGAGCAGCAACGGCCCCATTTCCGATACCGTGGTGCGGATCGGGTGGCCTTTCTCGCCCAGCAAGTCCCAGAAGACGGTGGGGGCGGCACCGTAGTCATATGGGTCCAGCCCGATGGACCGGGCGCGCTCATGAAGCTTGTCATGCAGCTTGTGCGTATCCGCCCCCGGCGCGGCGAGGCCAGAAAGATCGCCCTTTATGTCCGCGGCGAAGACAGGAACGCCGGCCTCGGAGAAGGCCTGCGCCAGAATCTGCAGGGTGATGGTCTTGCCTGTGCCGGTCGCGCCGGCGATCAGGCCGTGACGGTTGGCGCGGTTGAGAAGGAGGCTCTGGGGGCCGTTCGGCGACCCGCCGACAAAAACGCTATCGCTCACGTGCGCGCATCCCGGTAAATGGAAGAAGAGAAAAGACGATAGCCCCCGCCCCGCCCGGCTTCAACGCGGCTTGACGCGGCCGGCGAAGCATTCGCGAATAGGGACCATGGACCAGGCGGGGAAAATCTCACTTTCCATCATCGCGGCGGGCGTGGTGATCACCGGGCTGTTCTGGTTCCGGGAGATACTGGCCCCGTTCGCGCTGGCGGTATTCCTGTGGCTGGTCATGGACGCCTTCGCGCGGCGACTGCACGAAAGCATCCGTTTCATGCCGCGCTGGCTGGCCCTGCCCATTGCCATCCTGCTGGTTCTGGCGGGCATGGTGGCGGTGGTCATGGTGATCGTGGACAGCGCCGCGCAATTTGCCGGCAACGCCAGCGCCTATGACGCGCGCATCGCGCAGGCGATATCGGAAACCTATGCCCTGCTGGGGCTGACCGATCCGCCGACCCTGGCCCAGCTTTTCGAGCGCGCGGGGCCGGGCCGCTTCTTCGCCGAGGTTGCCTCCGCCCTGCAGAGCGTCATCTCCAACGCGGTTTTCGTGCTGATTTTCGTGGGATTCCTGTTTGCCGCGCAAGCGGGCTTCCCGCAAAAGCTGGACGCCCTGTTCCCGGACGCCGAGGGACGGATGCGCGCGGCCAGCGTGATGGAGTCGATCCGCGAGAGCATCGAGAAATATCTCTGGGTCCAGACCATCGTCAGCGTGATCACCAGCGTGCTGTCCTACGCCACGCTGAAATTCATCGGGCTGGACAATGCGCTGTTCTGGTCCTTCGTGATCTTCCTGCTGAATTACGTGCCGACCATCGGCTCCATCGTGGCGACGGTCCTGCCGACCCTGTTCGCGCTGGTGCAGTTTGAATCGCTGTGGATGGTGGCGGCGGTGTTTGGCGGGGTCGGCGTGTGGCAGTTCGTCATCGGCAATTTCCTGCAGCCGCGGATGCAGGGAGAGTCGCTGAACCTCTCCACGCTCGTCGTGCTGCTGTCGCTGGCGATCTGGGGGGCGATCTGGGGAATTGCGGGAATGTTCCTGGCCGCGCCGCTGACCGTCATGGTGATGATCATACTGGCGCAGTTCCCCTCGACCCGCCCTGTCGCCATCCTGCTGTCGGGAGACGGCAAGCCGGCCGAGGGCGTGGCCATACCGCCAAGGCCGTCCATGTAGCGCGCCGCGCCGCTGTCAAAACAAATGAACCGACTGACCTGACCGCACGTTCACACAGTTGTGACCGGCGCGAAGGAGCATTTTTTCCGTCCGGTCCCATATTCGTCTTTCGCGGCGTTGTTCGCCGCAGACATGGAGACCTACATGGCCCGTCTTTTCGCCATCGCATTCGCCGCCGCAGCCTTGCTGGTATCGGCGGTGTTCGTCGCGCAGGCGGGCGAACGGCCGCTGTTCTTCGATCAGGGCGAAACCGCCGTCGCCCAGACGGTCTAAGGGCCTGAAAGTTTCAGCAGGACGAATTCAAGGAACACAGACCTCAATCCCTTGTCCCCCTACCCCACAGCAGACTGAGGTCTGTTCATGACGCCGCCGGCTCGCCCTCCCCCTAGAGCCGGCGGCGTTTCCTTTTGAGGATATCAGAATCTACCAGGGCAGCTTTTCGCCGGAATAGCGGATGAATTCGCCGGACCGGTCGATGGTCAGGTTGTCCACGACTTCCTGTTCGCCCTGCACCGATTCCTCCGTGCTGATCTTGGCGTTGGGGCCGCCCATATCGGTCTGCACCCAGCCGGGGTGGAACGCCACGACAGTCACGCCCTTGTCGGCCAGATCGGTGGCCATGGAGCGGGTCACCATGTTCAGCGCCGCCTTGGACGCGCGATAGGCGTAAACCCCGCCCGATCCGTTATCAGCGATAGAGCCCATCTGGCTGGACTGCATGGCGATGATTTTGCGGTCCGATTTCTCGACATGGCCGATCAGGGCCTCCGACAGGCGCAGCGGGCCGGTGACATTGACGTCGAACACCGTGTTCATCGTGTCCGCCGCCGTGCCGAACACCTGGTTGGAGCGGTCGCCCGCCGTGCCGGCGTTATTCCAGAGGATGTCGATCGGCTCATCGATCTCGCCCGCCAGGCGCGCGGCGTCTTCGGGCCTGGACTGGTCGAATTTGTGAACGACGATCTTGCCGCCGGACGCATCGGCGAGGGCCTTGAGTTCATTGGCGCCCTCGGGGTCGCGGCAGCAGGCGTGCACGCGCGCGCCCTTGTCCGCATATTGCCGGACATGCTCAAGGCCGATGCCGCGATTGGCGCCGGTAATCAGGACGGTGGTCATGGCGGTCTCCGTGATTTTCTACGATTAACTGGAATGAATAACGCGCCAGAGACGTAAGAGGCGCTGAGATTTTCGCCAGAGACCTGAAAAATCGGGATGTCTCGCCCCTTGCGCCGCCGCGCACGAAGGCTAGCATCCGCGCCAAGAACAGAACTTGATCAGGGAGGACGCCGTTTAAGATGGAAGCGGTCGTCAGCGCAACGCACGCCTTCAAGGAATCCGATTTCCTGGAGGCCGCCCGTAACAGCGATCTTCAACAGCTCAAGGGCCCGGACGGGCTCGACAAGCTCGCCGAAGCCTTTCTCAAACAGATTCACGAAGACGCCATCGCGGAGGACCTCGAAACCCTCTCGATGGAGGACGTGCTGCATCTGGCGGCCGAGTTCTGGAGCTTCGGCCAGATGCGCAAGCCGGGCGAAGCCCTGATCCGCATCCGGCCCGGCAAGGGCGCGGACGGTCAGCCGATCCGGCGCGATATCCTTGAGATCGTTTCCAATGACCGGCCCTTCATCGTCGACTCGGTGATGTCGGACATCGCCGCAGAGGGGCGCGACGTGCTGGCCATGTTCCACCCCATCGTGGTGGTCAGCCGGTCCGATTCCGGCGAACGCATGAACGGCGCGGAGGCGCGCGCCGAATCCATGATCCAGGTGCATCTGGAGCCGATGGGCGCGGCCGAGCGCAAGGCCGTCATCGAAAGCCTGCACGCCACGCTGGAGGACGTGCGTCTGGCGGTCGAGGACTGGCCCGACATGCTGGGATCCATGGACGCCGCGATTGACGAGCTGGACGCGGCCAAAACCGAGGCCAGCGAGGAGGAGCAATCGGAATGCGTGGCGTTCCTGCGCTGGCTGCGGGACGATAATTTCGCGTTTCTGGGCTGCCGGCAGGTCGCCTTCCTGCGGGATGGCGACGGAAACCTGCTGAACGAGGAGCCCGACACGGTCGAGGGCAGCGAGTACGGCATTCTGCGCGACCAGACGCGCAACGTGCTGCGCCGGGGATCGGAGCCGACCGTGCTGAGCCCGCAGGTGCGGCAATTCCTGAAAGAGCCCGCGCCGCTGATCGTGGCCAAATCCAATATGCGGTCCCGCGTCCATCGTCGGGTCTATATGGATTATATCGGGGTCAAACGCTTCGGCGAGAATGGCGAGGTGACGGGCGAGACGCGGTTTGTCGGCCTGTTCACCGCGGAAGCCTATAACCGCATGGCGCGCGACGTGCCGCTGATCCGCCGCAAGGTGCGCCGGGTGCTGGAGCGCGCGGGCAAGCTGCCGGGCAGCCACAACGCCAAGAAGCTTCAGAACATCGTCGAGAATTATCCGCGGGACGAGCTGTTCCAGACGGACGAGGACGATCTCATGGAGATCAGCCTCGGCATCCTGCATCTGGACGACCGGCCGCGGCCGCGGCTGTTCCTGCGCCGCGACCGGTTCGACCGGTTCATCTCCGCCCTCGTCTTCATTCCGCGCGAACGCTACAACACCCGCCTGCGCGAACAGGTGGGGGAGATGCTGCGCGCCGAATATGACGGACGGCTTTCGGCCTTCTACCCGCAGTTCGGCGACAGCGCGCTGGCGCGGGTGCATTTCATCATCGGCCTGAACCCGTTCGAGCATCCCGAACCGGACGTGCGCGACCTTGAGCGCAAGATTTCCGAACTGGCGCGAACCTGGGAAGACGATTTCGAGGCGCATGCGCGCGAACACGCCATTGATGACGTGCGCGCCGTCGCCGACCTCTATACCGAAGGCTTCACGGCCGGATACCGCGAGCGGTTCACGCCGGAAGAGGCGCTGGACGATGTGGAGAAGATCGAGGCGCTGGGCCCCAAGCCCGATATCCAGGTGCGCGCCTGGCGGCGGGCGGGCGACGAGCCGGACGTCCTGCGCTTCAAGCTGTATCACGCGGCCGATCCGCTGCCGCTGTCCAAGGTGATGCCGATTCTGGAGCATCTGGGCGTCGACGTGATCTGGGAGGCCGGATACCGCGCCAACCGGCGCGGCGAGGACGCTGCGGACGAGACGGTCTGGATCCATGATTTCGAGATGCGCGCCCCGGCCGGGGCCGATCCGGAGGATTTCGACACCCGCGCCCTGTTCGAGGACGCCTTCGTCGCCGCATGGACGGGCCAGAACGAATCCGACGGTTTCAATCCGCTGATCCTGAAGCTGGGCGTGCCGTGGCGCGATGCGGCCTTCCTGCGCGCCTGCGCGCGCTTCCGCCGCCAGACGGGCGCCGATGTCTCGCAGGCGGTGCAGGAACAGACGCTGGTCCAGAACCCGGACATTGCGCGCCTGCTGCTGAAGCTGCGCAATGCGCGCTTCGATCCCGATTTCGAGGGCGATATGGATATCCGCGCCGCGCGGGCGCAGGAAATCGACGCGGAGATCGAGGCCGCGCTGGTCAATGTCTCCAGCCTGGACCATGACCGCGTGTCGCGCCGTCTGCGCGACCTTCTTAAAGCGACGTTGCGGACCAATTTCTACCAGCGGGACGATGACGGAAATCCGCTGACCCAGATCTCGCTGAAGATCGATTCCAAGGCCGCCGGCGGCCTGCCCGATCCCAAACCCTATCGCGAGATTTTCGTCTGGGCGCCGCATGTCGAAGGCGTGCATCTGCGCTTTGGCCCGGTGGCGCGCGGCGGGCTGCGCTGGTCGGACCGCCGTGACGATTTCCGCACCGAGGTGCTGGGCCTTGTGAAGGCGCAGCAGGTGAAGAACGCGGTGATCGTGCCGGTCGGCTCCAAGGGCGGCTTTTACCCCAAGCGCCTGCCGTTCGACGCAGGGCGCGACGCGATCTTCGAGGAAGGCAAGCGGGCCTATAAATCCTTCATTCGCGGTCTTCTCGACATCACCGACAACATTGTCGACGACCGCGTGGTGCACCCGAAACAGACCGTCATCTGGGACGGCGAGGACCCGTATCTGGTCGTCGCCGCCGACAAGGGCACGGCGACCTTCTCCGACATGGCCAATGGCGTGGCGGCCGATTACGATTTCTGGCTGGGCGACGCCTTCGCCTCCGGCGGCTCGGTCGGTTACGACCACAAGGCCATGGGCATCACCGCCCGCGGCGGCTGGGAGGCGGTGAAGCGGCATTTCCGCGAGCTGGGCAAGGATATCCAGAGCGAGCCGTTCACGGTCATCGGCATCGGCGACATGTCGGGCGACGTGTTCGGCAACGGCATGTTGCTGTCCGACCAGATTCGCCTGATCGCCGCCTTCGACCATCGCGACATCTTCATCGACCCCGACCCCGATCCGGCGAAGTCCCACGCCGAGCGCAAGCGCCTGTTCGAACAGGCCCGCAGCTCCTGGCAGGACTATGACGCTTCCCTGATCTCGAAGGGCGGGGGAATATTCTCCCGCGGCGCTAAGTCGGTGACGCTGACCCCGGAAATTCAGGCGATCACCGGGCTGAAAGACGAGACCGTCACGCCGAACGAACTGATGCACGCGCTTTTGAAGGCGCAATGCGAGCTAATGTGGTTCGGCGGCATCGGCACCTATGTGAAAGCGGATTCGCAGCAGAACTGGGAAGTCGGCGACAAGGCCAATGACGCGATCCGCGTGAATGGAAGCGAGGTCGGCGCCAAGGTGATCGGCGAGGGCGCCAATCTGGGCGTGACGCAGCTGGGCCGGATCGAATTCGCCCGGGCGGGCGGCAAGATCAACACCGACGCGGTGGACAACTCCGCCGGGGTGGATTGCTCCGACCACGAGGTGAACATCAAGATCCTGCTGAACGGCGCGATGCGCGGCGGCAGCCTGAAGGCCGAAGACCGCAACGCGCTGCTGGCGAAGATGACCGATGACGTCTCCCGGCACGTTCTGGCGCATAATTATCATCAGACTCTGGCCATCTCGATCGCCGAGGCGACGGCCTATGAAGATCTGGACGCGCATGAGCGCATGATGGTGCGGCTGGAGGAGGAAGGCCGTCTGGACCGCGTGGTCGAGAACCTGCCCTCCACCGAAATCCTCAAGGAGCTGCGCGAGGATAATCGCGGCCTGACGCGGCCCGAGATCGCGGTGCTGCTGGCCTATGCCAAGCTGACCCTGTTTGACGATCTGGTGGCTTCGTCCGTGCCGGACGACCCGCATTTCGACATGCTTCTGGAAGGCTATTTCCCGCACCAGCTGGACAAGTTTGACGAGGAAATGCACGGCCACCGCCTGAAGCGGGAGATCATCTCGACCGTGCTGGCGAACCAGATGTGCGATCTGGGCGGGCCGACCTTCCTGAACCGGGCGCGGGAAACGACCGGCGCCAGCGTCGGCGATATCGCGCGTGCGTTCGAATGCGCCCGCCGCATCTTCCGCTATACGGAGCTGAGCGCCGATATCAACGCGCTGGACAACAAGGCCCCGGCGGCCATGCAGATCGAACTGCACCGTGAGACGATGCAGCTGCTGCGCCGCCAGACCTACTGGCTTACCCGCCGGGTGCGGGGCGTGGGCGGGGGCGATGCGCGGCCCGTGCAGGAAATGATCGCGGCCTACCAGCCGGGCGTGGACGCGCTGAAGTCGGCGACCAGCGACATGCTGTCCCCGTTCCAGCGCAAGCGCCTGAACGACCGCGAGGACGCCTGGGTGAAACAGGGCGCGCCGCGCGAACTGGCCCATGACGTGGCGCAACTGGCGCCGCTGACCTCGGCCAGCGACATCATCGACCTGGCCCATGACGCGGGCTGGCCGCTGGAAAATGTCGCTTGGGTCTATCACCGCGTGGCCGGCCGGTTCGATTTCGACCGCCTGCGCGTTTCCGCCCTGAAACTGACCAGCCCGCAGCACTGGGACCGGCTGGCGGCGCGGCGTCTGGTGGAGGAGCTATACAGCGCGCACCAGAAGCTGGTGGCCTCCATCCTGACCTATGGCGCGGACCGCAAGGACGAGACGCCGGACGCGGACTGGACCAAGTCTCTGGTCGATGCGTGGCTGGCCGAAAACGGCCACGAGTCGGCGCGGGCGGACCTGGCGCTGAAGGAGCTGAAGGCCGGATCCAACTGGACCCTGTCCAAGCTGGCCATCGCCAACACCTATCTCCGCGAGTTCTCGGAAGTCGTGAAGCCGTAAGAAAATCGCGCCGGGGAGTCGAAATTGGCTTTCCGGCGCGTCTTTACGGCGCCTAGAATGGCGCGCATGGGAAATCCGGTTGTTCATTTTGAGGTCGGCTGCCGCGACAAGGATCGCTCGGCGAAGTTCTTTTCCGATTGTTTCGGGTGGGAGGCCGGCCCCTATCACGACCTCGCCAAGTCCCTGACCCCGGGCGGGGACAGCATTGACGGCCATGTCACCGCGCTCGGCCATGAACCCCACAATTATGTGCTGTTCTATATCGAGGTCGAGGATATCGCGGCCGCGCTGGAAAAGGTGACGGCCGAGGGCGGCGCAGCGCATATCGGGCCGCTGGAAATCCCCGGCGATGGCCGCAGCTTTGCCTGGTTCAAGGATCCGGACGGCAACATGCTGGGCCTGATCACGCCGAAAGCGGACTAGCCGCGCCCTAGCGCGTCAGCGTCTCTTCCAGAAAATCTGTAAATCGCGCGCGGTTCTCCGCCGTGGCTTCCGCATTGTATTCGAACCCGATGCCGGTCGGTTCGGGATCGTCGAAGGCGTGGGTGGCGTTTGGGACGGAGACGATATCCGCCCCGCTGGCCGACAGGGCGTCGCGGCAGGCGGCGCTGTCCCCGACATAATCGTCCTCCGGCACGACGGCGAGGATGGGCGCGCCGTTCGCGGCGTGCTTGCCCGGCCAGCGCGCGGGAAAGCGGCAATAGGGATAGACCAGGAAGGCGGCGTCCACGCCCTCGGCCTCCACCGGGCGCCGGGTCAGCGCCTCCGCCGCCGCCCAGGCGCCGTGCGACCAGCCGGCCAGCGCCACGCGGGACGTATCCAGCCGCGCATCCGGGAGATTGTCGAGCAATACGGCGATGTCATGGGCGCGCTGGTCGCCATGCAGGCGGAAGCCCGTGCAGACCGTTGTGACCGCGCGCAGGCGGCCGATGCCGCGCGGGGCGAAACTGTCCATCACCACCGCCGCCGCGCCGCCGCGATTTGCGGCCTCGGCATAGTCTTCCATGAAGGGGCGCGGCCCGCCGCAGCCATGCATCAGCACCGCGACCGGGAACGGGCCTTCGCCCTCCGGGTAATGGATCGTGACGCCGTCCTGAAGCGCGGCCCAGTCCACCCGCTCCGGCGGCGCGGCCGCCCATGTCAGCAGGACGATCAGCGCGACGACGATGACGGGGAAGAGGACGCGGCGCGCCATGACCGCCCTAGTGCCGGAAGTGGCGAACGCCGGTGAAGGCCATGGTCAGGTCGTGCTCGTCCGCGGCGGCGATGACTTCCTCGTCGCGGATGGAGCCGCCCGGCTGGATGATCGCCGTCGCCCCCGCCTCGGCGGCCTGCAACAGGCCGTCCGCGAACGGGAAGAAGGCGTCGGAGGCGCAGGCCGAACCCTTGGCCAGCGATTCCGGCTTTTCAGCCATCTCCGCGGCCTCGGCGGCCCGCATGGCGGCGATGCGCGCCGAATCCTTGCGGTTCATCTGGCCCGCGCCGATGCCCGCCGTCTGGCCGTCCTTCGCATAGACGATGGCGTTGGATTTGACGTGCTTGCCCACGGTGAAGGCGAACAGCATGTCGGCCACTTCCTGATCGGTCGGCTGGCGCCTGGTGACGATGTTCAGGTCGTCCGCCGTGATGCGCCGCGCGTCACGGCCCTGGACCAGCATGCCGCCGGCGACATTGCGGAAGGAGAGCCCGTCGCTGCGCGGGTCCGGCATGCCGCCGGTCAGAAGCAGACGCAGGTTTTTCTTGCCGGCGAAGATTTTCATCGCCGCTTCGTCCGCGCCCGGCGCGATGACGACCTCGGTAAACACCTTCACGATTTCCGCCGCCGTCTCGCCGTCCAGCGGCATGTTGGCGGCCACGATGCCGCCAAAGGCGGAGACGGGGTCGCATTCCAGCGCCCGGCGATAGGCCTCGATCTGGCTCTTGCCGACCGCCACGCCGCACGGATTGGCGTGCTTGATGATGGCGATGGCCGGACCGTCCGCAGGATCGAATTCGGCCGCCAGCTCGAACGCCGCGTCCGTGTCGTTGATATTGTTGTAGCTGAGTTCCTTGCCCTGGACCTGTTCGGCCGTCGCCACGCCCGGGCGGTTGGAGCCGTCGGTGTAGAAGGCCGCCGACTGATGCGGGTTTTCGCCATAGCGCATCGTCTGTTTCAGGGAGCCGCCGAACGCGCGATAGGCCGGGGCGTCGTCGCCCAGCTCCTTCGCGAACCAGTTGGAGATTGCGGCGTCATAGGCCGCCGTGCGGGCATAGGCGCGGGCGGCCAGCTTCTGGCGCGTCTCATAGGTGGTCGCGCCGTCCTGTTCCTTCATCTCGGCCAGCGTTTCCTCGATGGCCTCGGAATCGACGCAGACCGCGACATGGGCGTGGTTCTTGGCGGCGGCGCGGATCATCGCGGGGCCGCCGATATCGATATTCTCGATGGCGTCGTCATAGTCCGCGCCGCGCGCGATCGTCGCCTCGAACGGGTAGAGATTGACCCACAGCAGGTCGATGCCGGAGATGCCGTGCTCCTCCATCGCCGCCGTGTGCGCCTCAAGATCGCGGCGGGCCAGCAGGCCGCCATGCACGCCCGGATGCAGCGTCTTCACCCGCCCGTCCATCATCTCCGGATAATGGGTCAGTTCGGACACGTCGCGCACCGGCAGCCCGGCCTCTTTCAGCGCCTTCGCCGTGCCCCCGGTGGAGACCAGCTCGACCCCCATCTCGTTCAGGGCGGTGGCCCGCTCGACCAGCTTGTCCTTGTCGGAAACGGAAATCAGGGCGCGGCATACGCGGACGGAATCGGACGCGGACATGGCGGAAAGGCCTCTTCTTCAATGACGATGCGAGATTGGCGGCTCGCCTAGCATGGGGTTGGGTGTTGGGGAAGGCGGCGTGTGTTCTTCTCCCGCACGCGGGGGAAGTGTCGGGCGCGTAGCGTCCGGACGATGGGGTCAGTTTGACGTTCGCGCCGCCCCCTCAGTCAGCTTCGCTGACAGCTCCCCCGTAAACAGGGGAGCAATTCCTTATTCCTCCGCCCCTTGCCGTTGCAGCGCCCATCTTACGCAGACCAGCGACTGGCCCTTTTCGGCCTTTCGGGGGATGACGCCGTAAATGACGAGCTGCTCGCTGCGCGCGGGCGGGGCGCCGGCGGCGAGAAAGGCGGAGCGTTCGATGCGGATCGGCGGGTGGTCGGTGCGGAAGCGCCAGCCATCGCCGCGCGCGGTGGCGAGGATCGCGCTGGCCCCGTCGCGGGAGATCGAGGCCTTCACGCCCGGCGGCAGGTGGAAGCGGATGGCGAAGCTGAGCGTCTCTGTGCGGGTCTTGGTCTGTGAGCCAGGCGCGGGCACGTCCAGCGTATCCTCGCCCCGCAAATCATTGCCGTCGGCGCTCAAATAAAGCCGCCGCCGGTGGATCAGCCCGAAATCCTTGAGATAGCCGTCATGGGCGCCGTCCAGCCACGCCCCGGCCTCTTCCTCCCGCGCCTTGGCGGAGAGGGAATTGGAGCCGATCTTCAGCTTCGGCCCGGCAATGGCCCGGCCCGGTCCCGGCGGGACGAGGCGGGAGGACGAGGTCTCCGCCACGGTCAGGGTGGAGTGCGCGGCGGTGGAGCGCACCGGCTCCCGCCAGGCGGCGGGCTGATCCGGCGACCAGCCGCAATTGACGATCAGGCGCTGGCCCTGCGCCGAAAACTCGAAGGACAGCGCCCCGCCATGCGCCTGATCGGAGAAGGCGGCGGGCGGCGAGGCCCCGCCATCCATGATGACGATGGCGTCATGGGCGCGGGCGCGCAGGAACTTGGCGTGCGGGGCGACAGCGAAAATGCGCTTGGGCGGTTCGTCGCGGGCCAGCGCGTCCTCGATGGTCGCGCGGTCGCCCGCCCCGCCGCCATTGAAGGCGGCCAGACCGCCATCGGCGTGGCGGAAGAAATGCAGGGCCGGACCCAGCCGCGCCAGCGCGCGGGCCACGCCCTCCGGCGGGTCCATGTCGCGCTGAAACAGCGCGTCCTCCAGCAGCGACAGCTCGATCATCGCCTCCAGCGTCGCCTCAGGCGAGCGGGAGGCGTGGACGCCGTCTTCCAGGATCTGATTGTCCAGCTCCTCGCCCAACAGGTCGAACAGGCGGGTCTGGCGGCGCTGCGGCCAGTCGAGACAGACCGAGGCCAGAGCGGCGGAGGCGCGGGCGATCAGGCGCGGCAGGCCGTCCGCCGTCTCGCCGCCGGACCGCGCCACGTGACGGGCCTGCGAGGCCAGCGTGTAGAAACGGCGGGAGCGGCGAACGGAGTCCTCGTCCGCGAACAGGTCCCGCGCGGCGACCAGCCAGTTGCGCAGGCGTTCGGCCGACAGGCCCGGCGACCAGGCGAACACATTGAAGCCGCGGCCGAACTCGTCGATCCACAGATCGGTCAGGCGGCGCGCTTCCTTGCGGGCGGCGGGATCCTGCACCGCCAGAAGATCGCGCATCCATTCAAAGGCGTGCAGGCGCTCGGCAAAGCGGCGGGACGGGGTGGAAACCGCCCACGGGTCGCCGCCCTCCCCGACATTCAGCTCAAGGCCCGCCAGCTGGAAACGTCCTTCCAGAATCGCCTGCCCGGCTTCCGGGTCGGCGGGGCGCAGATGGCGCGGGCGGGCTTTCAGGGTGTCGGGAACCGTGCCGCGCAGCACCAGACGCTGATAAAGCGGCAAGGCGCGCCATTCCTCCATCACCAGACGCGCCACGCCACGGGAAATGGCGTTGAGATAGGCGCGCGGTCCGGTCAGGCGCGCTGGCATGGGCGGTCCCCCTAAGGCGCTTCAGGAATCACCGCGAAGCGCGGCAATATTCTCAGCGTAACGCGATGAACCGCCCGAAAATACGGCAGTGCCCGCCACAAGCGCAGTGGCACCTGCGGACAGGGCGCGCGGCGCGGTTTCCGCGTTTACCCCGCCATCGACTTCCAGCTCGATATCCGCGCCGGCGCGGTCGATCACGCCGCGCAGCGTCTCGATCTTCTTCAGCTGGCTGTCGATGAAGCTCTGGCCGCCAAAGCCAGGATTGACGCTCATCACCAGCACCAGGTCGATATCGCCCAGCACGGTTTCCACCACGCTGGCCGGAGTGGCGGGGTTCAGCACAACGCCGGCCTTCTTGCCCAGTCCGCGAATGGTCTGGAGCGAGCGGTGCAAATGCGGACCGGATTCGGGATGCACGCTGATGATGTCGGCCCCGGCTTCGGCGAAAGCCTCCAGATAGGGGTCGGCCGGTTCGATCATCAAATGAACGTCGAACGGCTTGTCCGTCACCTTGCGGATCGCCTTCACGACGCCCGGCCCGATCGTGATGTTCGGCACGAAATGCCCGTCCATCACATCGACATGGATCCAGTCGGCGCCGGCGGCGTCGATCGCGGCGACCTCCTCGCCCAGGCGGGCGAAGTCGGCCGAAAGGATGGATGGGGAGATTTTGACTGAGGACATTATGTGAAAGCGCATAGCAATACGCCCGCCCCCTTAGCAAGCGGGAGCGGGCGTGATCGCAGCCCCTCAGCCGCGCGGGCTGGAGGTTATGTCAGTGGGCGATGCGCCTAGTAGCGATAGCCCGCGCCGCCGGTCTGCGGATAGACCCGCGCGTTCGCGCCGGTTTCCACGAAGACCCGCGTGCCGACCGGGATCGGCTGCTGGCCGCCCTGGGCGACGGTGACCAGATCGCGGTTATCCAGTTCGACGGTGTAGGCGAAGCCGGTGCCGGAATAGGCCTGCTTCTGCACTTCGCGGCCGATCAGCGCGCCGGCGACAGCGCCGAGCACGCCGCCCGCGATGCGGCCTTCAGTATCGCCGCCAAGGGCCGCGCCGCCCACGGCGCCGACAGCGGCGCCGGCGGCCGTGCCGCCTTTAAGCTCGCCCTGTTCGAAACGGACCGGGCGATAGCCCACCACGGTGCCGGATTCGGTATAGGCGGCGACGCCCGCTTCAGCCTGGCCGTACGTGGTCGGGCCATAGGTCGTGCCGCAGGCCGTCAGGCCCAGCGTGCTGGCGGTCGCCAGAACCGCGATAGCGGCTTTCGTCCGGGTGTTGAATTTGATCATGTCTGAAGCCTCCTCAAGGCTAAAACTCCGCCACGGTCTGCGGGCGGTTCGGGCGTTTTGATAACAGGACTGACTTAAACGCCGGCTGAACGGGATTTGTTCATTCGGGCCGCGAAAAAACCGTCCATGCCGCCGCGCTTAGCCCAGAAATCTGGCCGCGTGCGCACCCAGCCGTCCAGCGTCACCGCCTCATCCGGCAGGCCCAGCCCGGACGCATCCGCGGCGGCGGTCTGGAATTCCGGGTGTTCGGCCAGGAAGGCGCGGACAATCGCCTCGCCCTCGTCGGGCTGAAGGGAGCAGGTGCAATAGACCAGCGACCCGCCGGGCGCGACCAGCGCCGCCGCGTGGCGGATCATGGCGGTCTGGGTCCGCGCCAGCGCCGCCACGTCCTCCGGCGATTTTGACCAGGCGACATCGGGGGACCGGCGCAGCGTGCCGGTCGCCGTGCAGGGCGCGTCCAGCAGCACCGCATCGAACAGCGCGCCGTCGGGCGGCGTCCATTTCGCGGCGTCCGCCTTGACCAGCGCCGCCGACAGCCCCGTCCGGGCAAGGTTTTCCTCCACACGCTTCAGCCGGCTTTCGGACCGGTCCAGCGCCGTGATGTCCGCCCCGGCGGCGGCCAGCTGCATGGTCTTGCCGCCCGGCGCGGCGCAGAGATCCAGCGCGCGCTTGCCCGTCAGATCGCCCAACAGACGCGCCGGGATGGCCGCGGCGGCGTCCTGTACCCACCAGGCGCCGTCGGCGAAACCCTCAAGCCGCGTCAGGTCGCGCGGCGCGCGGGCAAGGCGCAGCGAGCCGGTGGGCAGGCATTCGGCGTCCAGCGCGGTGGCGCGTTGCGCCGCCTCGGCCGGGTCTTTCAGGGTCAGGTCCAGCGGCGGCTCGCCCATCCAGCTTTCGGCCAGGCCCGGCATCGCCTCTTCGCCATAGGCGTCGGTCCATCCGACCATCAGCCAGACCGGCAGGTTCGTTTCCACCGGCGCCAGATGGCTCAAGGAGTCCGCGTTCTGGCCCACCTTGCGCAGCACCGCATTGGCCAGGCTCTTGTAACGCTCCGTCTCCTTGCGTTCGCCCATCAGGGTCACGGTCGCGCCGACGGCGGCGTGGGGCGGGGTCTCCAGAAAGATCATCTGGGCGGCGGCGGTCTCCAGCAGCGCCATGGCGTGGATGGCGTTGTCGGGCAGCGGGCGCTCCAGAAACTCCGAAAGCGCGGCGCCGATCTGGCCCTTGCGGCGCAGCGCGGTGGCGGCGATCAGCCGGGCGAAGGCGCGGTCGCGCGGGTCCAGCCGCTTGAAGTCGGGCTGGCTGGCCAGAGTCTGGTCCAGCGGACGTCCGCGCTGCAGCGTTTCGGCATAGGCGCGCGCGGCGGCGCGGCGGGCGGGAAGGCCGGTTTCCGGGCTGTCTTGCATGATTTGACGCGCTAGCACGGCGCGCGGCGCTTTGACAGAGGCGTGAGATGCGCCATTTAGGGTGCATGAGTAATGCGCCAGACCGTCAGGCCCGGATCGAGGACGCCGCGAAACGCGCGCTTGCCGAGGCCAAAGCCCGCCGCGCCGAGTATGACCGCCGCGCCAATGAGCGGCCCGCCGAGCTGGGCGGCCCCAAGGGCGAAGAACCCACGCGCTACGGCGACTGGGAAAAGGACGGCGTCGCCAGCGATTTCTAGGCGTCGTCATTCAAGCGCGCGGGGAATGCGGACTCGCGTGATGCGCTAGATCGCTTTTCCGTCATGCTTAATCGCTGTTAACCTTTTGCGTCGCCGCCTGTTTTGCAGAAGGTTCAATTTGAGATGCTGCGCGCGCTCCTGATCGCCGGTTCCGCCGGCGCCGCTCTTTTCGCCGTTCCCGCCAACGCCCAACAGGTCTGCCTCAGCGGCGGTCCGGACGGATCGCGGTCCGTGACGTGCGGGCCGGCTTTCTCCGGGCTGGATGCGCGCGGGCGGACCGAGCTGGATTCCCGGTATGTCCGCAGCACGACCGCCGCCGCGCCGGCCGGACGCATCACGTCCAGCGCCTATGCGGATGCGCCGCGTCGGAATATCCGTTCCTATTCGGACGGGCCGGACGCGCGCTTTGTCAGCTCGACCTCTTATGGCGGAGGCTATGGCCGAGCGGACGCCGAACTTCTGGGCGGTCCGGCGCGCTATGACGCCGGGGTTTCCTATGGATACCGCGATCAGCGCCAAAGCGGTTATTACGATTATGATGACCGTTATGCCGAGCCGGCGCGCTTTACCGCCGCCTATCGCCATGACGCCGATCCCTATTACGGGCAGGGCTATTATGGCCGCGACTATTATGAACCGGAATTCCGCGCCAGCGGACGCGCCGGGTATTACGGGTCTGACTACCGGTATGACCAGCGCCGCATCTATGGCGGCGCGTATGTGAATACGAATACGTATTCACAATACAGGGCGTATGATGATTATCGCCGGCTTTCTCCGGGCCGCTCCTACCCGTACGGACATGAATATCGCGGGGGCGATGTCCGGTATGGCGGTCAGGCGGCGGGCTGCGCCGCCCATCACTACAGCGCCCAGTATGTCGATTCCTGCCAGATCGCCCGGGATCACCGGTCGGTCGAGGTGGTCCGCGCGCGGCATTATGAGCCGCGGCGCGGAATCCATCTGGGGTCGCTGGCGCTGACGGGCGGCGTCGGTTACGCCGACGGGGGAAGCTATGGCGGCGGGGGCGGCGGCGTTGTCATCGTCGACAATCGCTCACGCTTCTCCGGCCTGGCGGGCAGCCGCGCCAGCGCTTCGGCCAGCGCCACGGCGCGGGCCAATGCATCCATCAGCGTCCGCCAGAGTTTCCGCGGCGGCTATCGCGGCGGGCACAAGGGCGGCGGCAAAGGCTGCGGGGGTTGTGGCTATGGCGGCGGCAAGGGCCACTAGGTTCAGGCCGCTTTCATCTCCGCCACGATCGCCTCGGCGGCGGCTTTCGGATCATTGGCGCCGGTAATGGCGCGGCCGATCACCAGGTGCGTGGCGCCGGCTTTCAGCGCGCTTTCCGGGGTGGCGACGCGCTTCTGATCGTCGGAGGAGGCCCCGGCGGGGCGAATTCCGGGGGTTACGATCAGGAAATCGTCGGGCGTGCGGGCGCGGATTTCCTCCGCCTCGTGCGCGCTGGCGACGATTCCGTCCATTCCGGCCTCCACGGCCTGATCGACGCGGCGCAGGACCAGATCCTTCGCGGTGCGCTGATAGCCGATTTCGGCCAGCGCGGCGTCGTCATAGGAGGTGAGGACGGTGACGCCCAGCAGCTTCAGATCACTGTCGCCGCGCCCTTTCACGGCGGCCTTCATGGCTTCCGGCTCGGCGTGAACGGTCAGGAGGTCGGCGCCGATTCCGGCCAGCGAGCGCGTGGCTTTCTCCACGGTGGCGGCGATATCCAGCAGTTTGAAGTCCAGAAAGACCGATTTTCCCTGCGCTTTCAGCTCTTGGGCCAGCGCCATGCCGCCAATCGGAATGAGCTGGAGGCCGATTTTATGAAAGCTGACGGCCTCCCCGACCGCGTCCGCCATGGCGCGGGCTTCGTCCACGCCGGGCAGGTCAAGGGCAAGGATCAGGCGGGAATCGGCTTGGTTCATGAGGCGTCTCTTATCTTTTCGGACTGTTTGGCCATGATCCCCAGCGCCCAGATTTCCGGCAGGACGCGGGAGAGCGTGGTGATCACCTTGTTATGGAAGCCGGGCACGCGCATCGGGACATTGTTCTCCACCGCGTCATAGCCGGATTCGACCACCGCTTCCGCGCTTTGCCACATCCAGCCGCCGGTCTTTGAAACCATTTCGCGGGTATTATTGACGTCGTGGAACTCGGAATAAGTAAATCCCGGCGACAGGGCGGTCACGTGGACGCCGTATCGGGCGTTCTCCAGATGCAGGGACTGGCTGGTCTTGATCAGAAACGCCTTCGAGGCGCCGTAAAGCGTGTGGCCGCGCGCGCCGGGAACATAGCCCGCGACCGAGCAGACATTGATGATCCGGCCGAATTTGCGCTCCTGCATGCCCGGCAGGACGAGGCGGATCAGGTGCGCCGGGGCGGTCATCATCAGCTGGATGAAGTCAGCATGGGTGCGCCAGGGGGCGGATGTGAACACGCCGGGCAGGCCATAACCGGCATTATTGACCAGCGCATCGACATGGCGGCCCTGGTGTTCGATCGCCTCGACAATGTTTTCCGGGGCGCGGCTGTCCGAAAGATCGGCGGAGATGGTCAGGACATCGATGTCGTGCTGGGCCGTCAGCTCTTTCGCCAGCGCCTCAAGGCGGTCCTTCCGGCGGGCGGTCAGGGCCAGATCCCAGCCCTCTTCGGCGTATTTCCGGGCGAAAGCGGCCCCGATTCCGGCCGATGCGCCCGTAATCAGGCAGAGTTTCCGGCTCATTCAACGTCCCCGTCGCTTCGATTTTGTATCGCGAATGACTTGGTAGAGGGCAAACCGGCCCGCCTGCAAGCGCGCAAGGCGCGCCGGCGAGGGCGGGCGTTCACCTTCTTTTCACCCGGAATGGCGCAGGCTTTTACCCGCGTAGGGACGATCAGGCCCGGCGCCGCAAAAGAAACCCGTCCTGCGCGGCGCCCGGATTGAGAAAACGGGAAGGAGCCGCGCCATGGATGACACGCTCTGCGAAATGGAGCTGAAACTGAAGGGCTACCGCCTGACCACGGCGGAAATCCTCTATTACATGCCGGACCATCCGGACCTGCTGCAGAGTTTCCTGTGGCAGACCTATGACCTCGCGCCGAAATTCCCGCGCGTGCACAAATTCCTGATCTTCTGGAAAGACGAGATCGAGGCCGCGATCCATTCGGTGCGCCTGGCCTCTTCAGCCCTGATCAAGCCCAGCGAATTCCGGCCCGTGGACGGGGAATTCAGGCTGCACTAGCGAAGGTCAGCCCTCCGGCGCGGCGGCGTCCTCGCTGCATTTCTTCTCCACCGCCTCGGCATGTTCATAGGCGATGGCGAAGGCGTCGGCGACCTCGCCCGGCGTATAGCCGAGGGAGTCGGCGTGCTGCAGCGCCTCGGGCAGGGCCTGGGCGTAGTCCTGACGGTCCAGGAAGGGCGTCATTTCAGCGAACAGGATCAGCTCCCGGTCGGAGAGCTTGTCGCGCGCGACTTCCATGCCGCAGACGCATTCGGTCTTCGTGCCGCCCTGCTTCTCGCAGGCCTCCAGCAGCATGGTCTGCGCCTCGGCGGCGTCGGCGACGAGAAGGGCGGCGGCCAGTGCGATAAACATAGGTAAAGCCTTTTTGGCGAAAGGGTGCGTCGTTTGCGCCTTTAAGGCCACGCAATTGCGGCCCATATTAGGCGTAGAGGGGCATGCACATGCAACGAGGAAACACTGTCATGCTGATACGAGCCGCGATTGCGGGCGCGCTGCTGGCCGGACTGGCCGCCTGCGCCACGCCAACGCCTTACCAGCCGGCCATCGACACGCCTTACGGCTTTGCCGAACAGCGGATCGAGCCGGACCGCTACCGGGTCACATTCTCCGGCAACACGATCACCGACCGGGAAACGGTCGAGAATTATCTGTTGCTGCGCGCCGCCGAGCTGACCCTGCAACAGGGCCATGAGTATTTCCGCGTGGTGACGCGGGATACCGACGCCGAAACCCGGCAATACGCGACTTCCGCCTATCCGGGCTACGGGTTCAACGCGCATTACCGCTATTACCACCCGCGTTATGGCTGGTACGGCCCGTATTCGCCCTTCTTCAATGATGTCGAAGTGCGCGAATCCACACGCTATCAGGCGATTGCGGAGATCAAGTTCGGCCCCGGCCCGTATCCGGACGCGGCGAACGTGTTCAATGCGCGCGAAGTGGCGCGGAACCTGTCGCAGGTGCAGCGCCCGGTCTATTAAGGCCGGACGCTTCGAGCCTTGTCGCCCCGCCTAGCGCGGGGGCATGCGGGAGCCGGAGTCGAGACGGATCGACTCGGCGTTGAGATAGGCGTTGCGGACCATTTCCACGACCAGCGAGGCGTATTCGTCCGGACGGCCGAAACGCTGCGGGAAGACGGTCTGGGCTTGCAGCGCCTGTTTCACTTCCGGCGGCAGCTGGTCATAGATCGGGGTTTCGAAGAAGCCGGGCAGAATGGTGTTCACACGGATGCCTTCGCGGGCGAGATCGCGCGCCATCGGCAGGGTCATGCCGACAATGCCGCCCTTGGAGGCGGAATAGGCGACCTGGCCGATCTGCCCGTCCTCGGCCGCGACGGAGGCGGTGTGAACGATCACGCCGCGCTCGCCATTGTCGTCCGGCTCGTTGTTGAGCATCCCCTCGGCGGAACGGGAGGCGACGAGGAAAGAGCCGATCAGGTTGATATTGACGACTTTCTTGAAGGCGTCGGCGTTATGCACGCGCAGATCGCCTTCCTTGCCGCGGCCGGCGGTCTTTTCCGCCCAGCCAATGCCGGCGCAGTTGACGGTGACGCGTTCCTGGCCGTGAGCCTCGCGGGCCTTCTTGAGGCCGGCTTCGATGCTGTCGAGGCTGGAGACGTCCACCTTGCAGAAAACGCCGCCGAGTTCGCCGGCCACCTTTTCGCCCTGCTCCTCGTTAAGATCGAAAAGGGCGACTTTCGCGCCATTGGCCGCAAGCGCGCGGGCCGTGGCTTCGCCGAGACCGGAAGCGCCGCCGGTGACAATGGCGGCAAAGGAGCTGTCGAGCTTCATGAAATAAGTCCTCTCATCTGCAATGATTGTGATCGGGGCGCGCAGCGCCCATTTATGTGAGCCAGTTGGACAATGTCTTCGCCAAGCGAAATAGACGATATGCACGTTGAAACAAAGGACCAGACCGCCGATGCGGCGTTTTACCCGCCCGTGAAGGTCGATGAACCGGAACGGAAGCTGGAGCGGTTCTGGCCGAAATTCTGGCGCAATGTCGGGAAGATTCCGTTTTCCGAAGACCTCGCCGCGGCCTGGTATTGCTATCGCGATCCCAGGACCCCGGCGCGGGTCAAGGGCGTGCTGGCCGGGGCGCTGGCCTATTTCGTGATCCCGACCGATGCGCTGCCCGACATGATCGTGGGGCTGGGCTTCACCGATGACGCCACGGTGCTGGCCATGACGGTCGGCATGGTCTCGGCCCATATCAAGGACATTCACCGCGCCGCGGCCCGCGCGCTGTTGAAGAAGCCGGCGCCGAGCACCGAGCCCATCGAGCTCTAGACGCTTTGCGTCGGGGCCATGCGCGCGCTTTTATAGGCGCGATGGCGTTCGATTCGACCCTTCTCGACGAAATTGACGCGGCGCTGCGCGCCGGAACCGCGGACGACCGCTGGAGCGCCTGGTCATGGACGCAAGGCGAGCCCGAGCGCGTGGATATCTGGCGCGGCGGCCGCATCGCGCATCTGTCGCTGATCCGCGAGGGCGAGGCTTTCGCCCTGATGGACGCCGAGGGCCGCGAATGGTGGCGCGGCCGGGACATGACCGACATGGCCGAGGCGGCGAGAAGGGTGCTGCTGGAGAGTTAGTCCCCTCGCCCCTGTGAAGGGGAGAGGGCTTGAGCGCCCAATCTTTTAATTGGCCGCGCGAAAGGGTGAGGGGAAGGCTCGCAGAAGCTCTCTGGTTCAACGCGCCCCCTCACCCATTCCGTCAGCCAAATCCTCTTCCGAGAATTTGGGACGTCATTGCCCTCTTCCCCTCTCGGGGGCGAGGGGACTCAAACCGTTTTTTACGTGCAATCCAGAACCAGCTTGCCGGTGGCGGTGCGGTCCGCCAGCGCCTGTAGCGCTTTTCCGGCGTCTTCGAGCTTGTAGGTCTGGCTGATGCGGGGGCGGATTTTGCCTTCGCCGTAGAGCTGGAAGAGGGCTTTGAGGTTTTCCTTGTGGGCTTCGGGTTCGCGGCCCGTATGGGCGCCCCAGAAAACGCCGACCAGGTCCGCGCCCTTAAGCAGCGGCAGGTTCAGCGGGATTTTCGGGATGCCGGCGGGGAAGCCGATGACGAGATAACGGCCCTTCCAGTTGATCGAGCGGAAAGCGGGTTCGGCGTAATCGCCGCCCACCGGGTCATAGATCACGTCCGGGCCTTCGCCGCCGCAGGCCTCCTTGATGGCGGCTGAAAACGCCTTCTGGGCGTCGCGGTCCAGTTCGCCCTTGGGATAGACCAGCGTCTCATCCGCGCCGAATTCCTTGGCGATCTTCGCCTTCTCCTCGCTGGAAACGCCGGCGACGACTTTTGCGCCCATCGCCTTGCCAAGCTCGATCGCCGCCGAGCCGACGCCGCCGGTGGCGCCGAGTATGAAGAGGGTCTCGCCTTCCTTCAGGTCGCCGCGCTGGGCGAGGCCGTGGCGGGTGGTGCCATAGGTCAGCAGGAAGCCCGCCGCTTCGTCGAACGGCATATTGTCCGGGATCTTGATGGCGGTGTTGGCCGGGACGACGGCGCGCGTGGCGTAGCCGCCATTGAGCATCATCGCCAGGACGCGGTCGCCCTCTTTCAGATTATCCACGCCCTCGCCGACGGATTCGACGACGCCGGAAACCTCGCCGCCGGGGGCGAAGGGGCGCTCGGGCTTGAACTGATACATGTCGGCGATGATCAGCAGGTCCGGGAAATTCACGCCCGCGGCGTGGATGCGGATGGCGACTTCGCCGGCGCCGGGGGACTTGTCCTCCTGCTCGGTCAGGGCGAGGCTGTCAGGGCCTCCGGGCTGGGTGCTTAGCATCGCTTTCATTACGGTTCGCCTTCCTTATGGTGCGCGGCATTCAATTTCTTTCGGACGCTATGGAAAAGGGATTTCGCCGATGGCGCAATCTGTTGCTTCGATCGCACTGCATGGCGGGGCCGGCCCGGACCCGTCGAAAAACTACGACAAACACGAAGCGCATCTGCGCGAACTGGCGCGAGACGCCCACAAACGCCTTCTGGACGGCGAATCCGCAATGGACGCGATTGTCTGGGCGGTGAAGCAGCTGGAGGATTCCGGCCTTTATATCGCCGGGCGCGGTTCCAGCCCGAACGCCAATGGCGAATATGAGCTGGACGCTTCGCTGATGGACGGGTTCACGCGCCGCGCCGGCGCGGTGGCCGCGATGCGCGGGTTCCGCTCGCCGGTGGAGGCGGCGCGGGCCGTCATGCGGGAAACCCCGCATGTCATGCTGGTCGGCGCGGGGGCGGAGGAATTTGCCCGCGCGCAGGGGCTGGAGCGCGTGGACGATCCGGCGGATTACTACAAGCCGGCCTCCGACAAGAAGCTGGCCACCGGCGAGCTGGGCCACGGCACGGTGGGCGCCGTGGCGATGGACGCCGAAGGCCATCTGGCGGCGGCGACCTCGACCGGCGGGGTGATCAACAAGATGCCGGGCCGGGTTGGCGATTCCCCGGTGATCGGGGCCGGCACATGGGCGGACAAGCGCGTGGCGGTTTCCTGCACCGGGCAGGGCGAGTTTTTCATGCGCGCCGCGGCGGCGGCGGACGTGTCCGCGCGCATCCGCTATGGCGGGCAGGACGTGGAAGAGGCGACGCTGGGCGCGCTGCAGGACATGAAACGGCAGGGCGGCGATGGCGGCATGATCGCCATTGACGGCCGGGGCCGCGTGGTCATGCCGTTCTCCTCATCCGGCCTCAAGCGCGCCTGCGTCCACAAGGACGGGCGCGTCGAATCCGGGGTGTTCTAGGGAAACGGCATGGCGGAATACGGCATCAAGCCGGCGCGCGGATGGTTCGCCGTGGGCGCGGAGGGCATCTCCAAGCCGATGAATTACGGCGCCATCATGCGCACCGCCCACGCCTTCGGGGCCAGCTTCATGTTCACCATCGGCGCCCATCACCGGGTGCGCGAGGTGCAGTTTGCCGATACGTCAAAGACCGATCAGTCCGTGCCGTGCTTTTCCTATGAAACGCTGGGCGATCTGACGCTTCCGCAGGGCACGCAGCTGGTGGGGGTGGAGCTGACGGCGGATTCCATCGACCTGCCGACCTTCCGGCATCCGCGCATGGCGGCCTATGTGCTGGGCCGCGAGAAAGGCTCTCTTTCGGAAGAGATGCAGGCGGCCTGCGATTTCATCGTGAAAATCCCCACGCGATTCTGCGTCAATGTCGGCTACGCGACCGCGATCACGCTTTATGACCGCACGCTGGTCATGGGCGGGTGGCCGGACCGGCCCGTAAAGCCGGGCGGGGCGGAGCTGGGCGATCCCAATGAGTGGAAACGGCCGGGACGGCCGGACGCCAACGCCTAGCGGAACCCGAAAATCTTCTGCAGCAGGCCGGCGACGCCGTGATATTTCAGCGGCGCTTCCGTCACGGCATAGACCAGCACGTCTTCCTCGCCATCGGCGCGGGGGGCGTGAACGGTTTCGCCATCGGCGATAACCATGTCGCCGCGGCCATAGACCTTGCCGTCCTGCAGGAATTCGCCTTGCAGGCAGAGCGTGTATTCGCGGCCCGAGTGGCCGTGAGCGGGCACGCTGACGCCGGATTTTACGTGGATCAGCTCCGCGGTCAGGTCGCCATCGCGCATCAGTTCAAGGCGGCGCACGCCCTTCATCGGGCTTTTCCAGCCACGGCCCGAGGCCGCTTCGATGGCGTGATCCAGAATGGGTTCGGGAACGGCGGCCAGTTCCGCCAGACGCTGCCCGGCCTGACGGGCGGCGCGGGCGGCAGGGTCCATCGGAGTTTCGCGGATGCTGGAAAGCGCGGTGTCCAGGGCATTATTTTTCATCGGCGCGGGGTCTTCGGATTCCAGCCACGCGCCGCCCGCCGCGGCCGCAATCTCGCTGTCGCGCGCGCGCTCGCCATCGATGGCGTCCTGCGCCTCGACCATCAATCGCAATGCCGGGTGAAGCACGCCGGCTGCGTAATCGGCGGTCATCTGGTCCCTGTTCATCCGTTCTCTCTCACATCCTGCAAACGGACGGTTTCCCCAAACCGCGCCGAAAGTCCCTTATGGAACTGATATTGTCCGCTTCTCTTACGATTCAAATAAGCCAACCGGATCACAGCCCCGCTTCATCCAGCGCAGCGCGCAGCTTATCAAAGGCCAAGCGAAAGCGGGATTTCACCGTGCCAAGGGGAATCTGGCGGGTTTCCGCGATCTCCGACTGGCTGAGCCCTTCATAGAAAGCCAGACGCATCGTCTCCTGCTGGTCCTGCGGCAATTCGCCCAGCGCCCGGCGGATAATGGCGTCCCGCTGGCCGCCTTCAAGGGCGCGGTCCGGCGCCATTTCAGCCGGCGGGTGAAAGAACGGGTCGTCGGGATCCAGCTCCGGGCGGTTGCCGCGGCGCAGCTGGTCGATACGGCGGTTGCGGGCGATGCGGAAAATCCAGGTGGAAACGGCGCCGGCTTCGGGCTTGTAGCTGCGGGCCTTGCGCCAGACCGTGGTCATCACCTCCTGGGCGATTTCCTCGGCGGCCTCGTCCGCCGCGCCCTCGCGCATCAGATAGGATTTCAGGCGCGGCGCGAAAAAGGCGAACAGCCGCGCAAAGGCGTCTTCGTCCTGCGCTTCGGCGATGGCGCGCATCCATTCGGCCTGGGCCGCCCGGTCCGCGCCCGGGTCAGGGTCTTGCAAGACTGTTTTATTCACCCGCGCCCGCTCGCCGCCGTGTGGAAAGGTGATATAATCGCCGCCTGGTATTCACGGTTCCTTTTTTGCGGCACGGCGCGCGAAAACGAAAGGGATAGGGCATGGTCAGGAACAGTCTCGTAATTGCTGCTGCGGTGCTGGCGGCGGCGCCTGCGCTGGGCGCGCCGGTCAAGGAAGCGACGTTCGGCGACTGGAGCGTCTATCGCGCCAGCGAGGCGGGACGCGAAGTCTGCTACGCCGTCACCGCGCCGCTGGACGCCGCGCCCAAGGCGTTCAATCACGGCGATGTGTTCATGATCGTGTCCAGCTGGAAGGGCGCGGGCGCGGTGGAGCCGAGCTTCCACGCCGGCTATCCGCTGAAGCCGTCACGCGCCCCGGAAATGAAGGTGGCCTATAGCGCCTTCGACAGCTTCGCCGACGAGAACGAGGCCTTCATCGCCGACCGCGGCGAGGAGCGCCAGCTGGTCGAATCCATGAAAGATGGCGCAACCATGCGCGTGGAGGCCACCGCCGAGGATGGCGGGTTCGCGGCCTATGAATTCTCGCTGTCGGGCGTCACGGCGGCGATCAACCGGATCGGCTCCAGCTGCTGATCGGGCGGCGCTGAAACAATCAGCGCAAATTCGTTAGGTGATCGGGCGGCGCCCCTGTTCCTATAGTGGGCCGGCGATGCGTCTCCCCCCGTCCGTTGCCGGCTATTTCGTCAAGTTGCCGCCCGGGCAGCGCCTGGCCTGGCTGCTGGGCGCGTCCGCCCTGTTGCATGTGCTGGCGTTTCAACTGGCCGGACTGCTGCCCGAGCGCCGGGTGCGCGCGCCGGAGCGGCCGATCCCGGTGACGCTGGTTCCGGCCCCGCCGCGCGAGGCCCCGCCCGCCGCCGTTCCAGAC
>NZ_JACESD010000003.1:0-109449 GCF_013911995.1 Euryhalocaulis sp. | reverse complement strand
CCTATATGGTGGCCAATTGCAGCACCGGCATCACCTGGGGAATGGTCATCGCCTATCTTTTCGGGATGAGCGCCCAGTTCGACAAGGCGGGGCGCACCGCCGCGCTGGGCGGGTTCGTCTCCAAGATGGGTCTGGCCAGCGGGCCGTTTGCCGCCGGTTACCTTCTGGGGCACGGGGGCGGCTTTTCTGGCCTCATAAATTTCACGTTTCTGGGTCTCGCGCTCAGCGCGGTCTTCATGCTTATTCCGGCGCGTGCGCTGGATCGCGCGCGACGCCAGACGCCAACCCTTTCAGGAGACTGACATGACCGCCATTCCCAATTCGATCGAGGCGCGGCACATCGCCTCGGTCCTGCACCCGGCCACCAATTTCAAGGCCTTGAACGCCGACGGTCCGCTGGTCATGACGCAGGGCAAGGGCGTGTTCGTAAAGGACAATCAGGGCAAGGAATATATCGAGGGGCTGGCCGGCCTCTGGTGCACGTCGCTGGGTCACGGCGTGAAGGAGCTGGCCGAGGCGGCGCGCCAGCAGATGGAAACGGTCGCCTATACCCACATGTTCGGCGGACGCAGCCATGAACCGGCGATCAATCTGGCGGAGAAACTGAAGGAATTGTCGCCGCTGGACACCGGCAAGGTCTTGTTCGGCTGTTCCGGCTCTGACGCCAACGACACGCAGATCAAGCTGATACGCTATTACAATAATGCGGTCGGCCGGCCCGAGAAAAAGAAGATCATCAGCCGCAAGAAGGGCTATCACGGGGTCACGCTGGCCAGCGCAAGCCTGACCGGTCTGCCGGTCAATCACGCCCTTTTCGATCTGCCGATGGACGGCGTCCTGCACACCGAAACCCCGCATCATTACCGCCACGCCGAACCGGGCGAGAGCGAAGAGGATTACGCGGGGCGCCTGGCCGCGCAGCTGGAAGAGATGATCCTGAGCGAAGGGCCGGAAACCGTCGCCGCTTTCATCGCCGAGCCGGTGATGGGGGCGGGGGGCGTGATCACGCCGCCGAAGACCTATTTCCAGCGCGTCAAGGAAGTGCTGGACCGTCACGATATCATTTTCATCGATGATGAAGTGATCTGCGGGTTCGGGCGTACGGGGGAGACGTTCGGCGCGGTGACCTATGGCATGCAGGCCGACACGATGACGCTCGCCAAGGGGCTGTCCTCCGCCTACATGCCGATCAGCGCGGTTCTGGTCCCTGACTGGATGTATGAGGCGATGATCGAGCCGAGCGCGGCCAATGGCGCGTTCGGCCACGGCTTCACCTATTCCGGCCATCCGGTCAGCTGTGCGGTGGCGCTGAAGACGCTCGAGCTGATGGAAGAGTGGGCGGTGATGGACCATGTCCGCGCGCTGGCCCCGAAATTCCAGGCGCGGCTGCGCGGGTTTTCCGATCATCCGCTGGTGGGCGAGGCGCGGGGCGTCGGCCTGGTCGGCGCGCTGGAGCTGGTGGCGGACAAGGCGGCGAAAACCCCCTTCGATCCGAAACAGGGCGTCGGCATGGCCTGTTACAAGGCCTGTATGGAAGAAGGGCTGATCATCCGGGCGATCGGCGATTCCATCGCCTTCTGCCCGCCGTTGGTGATAACCGAAGACGAGATGGAAGAAATGTTTGCCCGCTTCGGACGCGCGCTGGACCGGGTGGCCGTATAGCGCGCGCCAGGCCTTCAGTCTCCGGAGGCGGCGGCGCGGTCCCTGATGCGCAGAACTTCTATCTCGGCGGGCCAGAAGCCGAGCGGGCTGGATTCGACGATCTCGACCAGAATGGTCTCCGCCTCGGCGTCCTGACCGTCAAAGACCAGCTGCATGGCGTGGGCGAAACGCTGTAGCGCCCCGCTTCCCGCATCCTCAGGCGACAGCGCGCCCTGCAGGATCTTCAGGCCTTCGTAATAGGCGTGGTTCTCGATCAGCTCCAGATCGGCCGGGACGGCGTCCACGACGGCCGCGGCCTCATCGGCGCGGCCAAGCTTCATCAAGGCGATGTAGCGCCAGTAGGCGACCGGTACGACCAGATCGTCCTTGTAGCACATGATGGGCGTATCGAGGGCGGCTTGCATGCCGGCGTTCATCTGCTCGAAATCGCCCGTCGCAAAGCTTGTCTGCGCCAGATAGTAGTGAAGGTTGGAGCGATACGTGCCGAGCGGTTGTGCGCGGGAATTTATGATGCCGTCGGGCTCGAAACTGTCCGGCACGCCTTCCATCAGGGCGAGCGCCGCGCGGTAATCGGCGACAGAGGCCTCGAACTGCCGGCTGCGGGCGAGGTGGCGGCCCCGGAAACGGCGCAGTTTGTAGCTCTCCGGAAACTGTTCCAGCCCTTCGGAGAACACCGCGACAGCCTCTTCATAACGGCCCAGATAGCCGAGGCGGCGGCCCAGCCAGATAAAGGAATCCTCCCGATCGGGCGCGATTTCCATGCGCGCGCGGGCGATCTCAAGATCCGTCTCCAGACGTTCCTGGACCTCCGCCGGGAAACCGGGGTCGCGCAGGGCCGTGCCCAGGAGAGTTTGGCCCTCGGCTTGCGCGCTGTGGGCGGAGTCCGCGGGAGCGGCGATGAGGGCGCTGGCGGCGAGTGCGAGGAGGACAAGACGTTTCATGACCGGTTCCTGTGATCTGGAGAAAAAACCGGTCCGCCATGTCTGGGGAAAGCAGCCATGACGGACCGGGTTTGCGCGGATTGACGCCTAGGGAGTTTCTCCGGGGTAGAGATCACGCCAGTCCGCTTCAGACTGAATACGGGCAAAATAGCTCCAGCCATCGACATTGATGGAGCGGCGGAACCATTCCTTCGCTTCTTCGCGCTGGCCGTCGAAGAGATAGAAATTGGCCAGAGTGAAAGCGGTGGAGGAGGCGGTGCCGGAGGCGTTGGAGAACGCCTTGCCCGTGTCGACATTGCTGAAGAAGGAACCGGGTTCGCGGTGCCCCTTGAACAGCTGGATGCCGTCGAAATAGTAGTTGCTTTCGATATTGTCGCTCAGCTCCGCCAGCGCCATGTCATAGCCGTTCAAAAGCTCCAGCGCGGCGTCGAATTCGCCTGCGCGGCCAAGCGAGTTATAGGTCCAGTAAACGCCCGCCGTGATGCCCGGCGCGTCATTGACCCAGCGCGAAACGTCCAGCGAACGTTCAAACCATTTGGCGGCCTCGCTGTATTCGCCTTTGGCGAAATAGGCCTGGCCGAGATGGTAGTAGAGATAGAACTGGACGACGTCCGGCGTGCTCGGGAAATAGTCCGGGCCGAGCTTTTCGCGCTCCAGCGGCTTGCCTTCATACAGCTCCGCGGACCGCAGGCCTTCTTCGATAGATTTGTCGAACTGGCGCAGGGTGAAATAGCGGTGCGCGCGGTGACGGCGCAGCTTGGCCGAGTCCGGGAATTTCTCGATTCCCTTGGAATAGATGTCGACCGCTTCCTTGTAATAGCCCTGATAGGAAAGCACGCGGCCGTACCAGGTGGCGGTGTCCGGCGTGATTTCCGCGTCATAGGCGGCCTTCGCGTCGGCGGTGACGCGAGCGAAGGTTTCCGCATCGGTGAGGTTCTTGGAGGCGCTGGCCTCGGAGTGAAGCTTTTCGCCGAACAGCGAATCCGTCTGATAGGTGTCCCCTTGCGGCTGGGCAAACGCCGCCGCGCTGAGGCACGCCGACAGGGCGGCGATGCTGAGTGTTTTCAGGACTGACATGGTGAATTCCTTCCTTTTTCCGTAATGGCTCAAGCGGCGCTGGCGCCGAATTTGAGCCCCTGGGCGAGATTGAGTTGCGAGGAGTAGTTGATGGTGTTGGTGGAGCGGCGCATGTAATTCTTCCACGTATCCGAACCCGATGCGCGTCCGCCGCCCGTATCCTTTTCACCGCCGAATGCGCCGCCGATTTCCGCGCCGCTGGTGCCGATATTGACGTTGGCGATGCCGCAGTCGCTGCCGGCGTGGGAGAGGAAAAGCTCCGTCTCCCGCATGTCGGTGGAGAAGATCGACGAGGACAGCCCCTGGGGCGCCGCGTTGTTGAGGGCGATGGCTTCTTCAAGGTCGCGATATTTCATCACGTAGAGAATCGGCGCGAAGGTCTCCGTCAGGACGATCGGGGTCTGGCCGGGCATGGCGGCGATGGCCGGCCGCGCATAAAACGCGCCGGGAAATTCGTCCTCCAGAACCCGTTCTCCGCCCCAGATCTGGCCGCCCTGCTCGCGGGCGGCGTCCAGCGCGGCCTGCATGCCCTCGAACGCGGCCTGGTCGATGAGCGGGCCGACATGGGCGCTCTCGTCAAGCGGCGATCCAACGCGGAGCTGGCCGTAGCCCTGCCGCATGCGGTCAAGAAATTCATCGTGAATGTCTTCGTGGACGATGAGGCGCCGCATGGTGGTGCAACGCTGTCCGGCGGTGCCGGCCGCGCCGAACACGCAGCCTTCAATCGCCAGATCCATGTCCGCATTGGGCGTGACGATGGCGGCGTTATTGCCGCCAAGTTCAAGAATGGAGCGGCCAAGCCGCGCCGCCACGCGGCCGGCCACGTCGCGCCCCATCGTGGTGGAGCCGGTGGCGCTGATCACCGCGATGCGGCGGTCATCAGCCAGAACGCGGCCGATGGCGCCATCACCCAGCATGACCTGTGAAAGATTGGCCGGCGCGTCCTCGAAACGATTGATCACCTGGTCAAGAAGGCCGCCGCACGCCAGCGCCGTAAGCGGCGCTTTCTCGGAGGGTTTCCAGATGGCGGCGTTACCGCAGACCAGCGCGACCATAGTGCCCCAGGACCACACGGCGGCCGGGAAATTGAACGCCGAAATCTGGGCGAAGACGCCGACCGGATGCCAGGCCTCCGCCATGCGGTGCCCCGGGCGCTCACAGGCGATCTGCAGGCCGAAAAGCTGCCGCGACAGGCCGACGGCATACTCACAGATATCAATGACTTCCTGAATTTCTCCGCGCGCTTCGGCCAGCGATTTCCCGCAATCAATGGAGAGAATCCGCGAAAGCGGTTCCTTATTGTCCCGCACCAGGTCGCCATATTGGCGGATCAGCTCTCCCCGCCGCGGCGCGGGAGTCTCCCGCCACTCAAGAAAGGCGGCCTGGGCGCGCTTGATGGCTTCGTCCGCCATGGCCGGCGTCGCCCGGCGGAAGCTGGCCAGCTTCGAACCATCGATCGGTGACACGGCGATCAGCGTGCCTTCCTGTTCCGCAGGCGGCTTCAGGCCGATTCCTTCAAAGAGTTCGGTTATCTCCGCGGCAAGGCCGCTTTCCTCCATTGAGGCCGGATCGTTCGCGTTATCGTGTTTCAGTCCTGCGCGAATTGTCATAATCGGTCGGCGTCCCCCGCATCTTGTTTGTGAAATCCGGCGCAGCCAGGCCGGAGTGATTGTAAAAGCCGGGCGGGCCATGATCGATGGACCCCGGACCGCCGCTTGTCGAAGAAAATTTCGTATAGGCAAAAAATTTTATCGTCAACCGAGCGCGGGCGTTGTGCCCGGCCGCGGCCGTTGTCGGCGAACCCGGCATGACGTTGAAAAAAGAGATTTGGACTTGCGCAGATTGACGGGATCGTCTTACAGGGCGAACCTGTCGTATCGGAAAATTTATTTTTCCTTTGTCATAACAAAATCATCCCAGCGGACCGGACCCTGCCAGATGTCGGACGATTTCGAAGATTTCACCAAGCTATTGTCGAGCGCGCGCGGCAGCAGTTTCAAACGCCAAAGCACCGCTGACCTGGGTGAACGGGTCCGCGCCATACGCCGGTCGAAAAACTGGACGCTGGAGGAGGCGGCCCGCCGGACAGGCCTGGCCGCATCAACGCTTTCGAAGATCGAAAATGACCATATGTCGCCCACTTTCGACGCGGTTCAGCGTCTGGCCGAAGGTCTTGAGATCGATATCACGGAATTGTTTGCCTCTTCGGCCGGCGAACGGCCCAGCGGCCGGCGCAGCGTGACCCGCGCCGGCGATGGACGCGGCATGGAAACGCCGGTTTACGCCCACAAGCTTCTGGCCTCCGAGCTGGTGCAGAAACGGATTCTGCCGTTTGTCACCCGCATCAAGGCCCGCTCTTTCGACGACTTCAAGGAGCTGAAGGGGCACAAGGGCGAAGAATTCGTCTATGTCCTTGAGGGCGAGGTATTGTTCTATACCGAGCATTATGAGCCGGAACGGCTTGGTCCGGGTGATTCCATCTATTTCGATAGCGGCATGCACCATGGCTGCATTTCGGTGAGCGAAGAAGACGCGGTCGTCCTCTGGATCAATACCGGCTAATCCGCCCCTTGCATCGGCTTCCTGTTTCGGAATAGATTTTTCCTAAACGAAAAATCTTTCACTCAGGAGGGGCGCATGTCTCCAGATCGTCGAACATTTCTTGCGGGCGCATTGGCAACCGGGGGCATGGCCCTGAGCGGCATGGGGCGCGCCGCGGCGCAAGGCGCCGCCGGGCCTCTGATCTTCGATGCGATGGGCGAGATGCGTCTGGAGTATGACGGCGACCTTATCAAACAGATCAAGGCCAGTGGCCTGAACGCGATCACGGTGACCCTGACCGATCCGAAGGTGAGCGGGCAGCGGGCGACCGATGAAGCGATTGATGCGGTGCTGGCGCATGACCAGCATATCAAGGCGCACCCGGAATGGTTCCTGAAGGCGACGCGCGTTGACGACATAGAGCGCGCGCGGGCCGCGGGGCAGATCGCCGTTTTCTATCTCTACCAGAACAGCGTTCAGTTCCAGAAGGATCTCGACCTTGTGGACATGTTCTATTCGCTCGGCGTCCGCTCCAGCCAGATCACTTATAATTACCAGAACTGGGCGGGCGCGGGCTGCAAGGAAAAGCGCGATGGCGGCCTGAGCCGTTTTGGCGGCGAACTTGTTGAAAAAATGAATGAAACCGGGATGTTGATCGATCTTTCCCACTCAGGAATGACGACAATGGCCGATACGATTGCGGTTTCGAAATCGCCGGTCTGCATCTCCCACACCGGGATCATGAGCGTTTTCGAGAATGAGCGGAACACAACCGATGAAAACCTTCGCGCCGTAGCGGAAAACGGCGGCTTTGTTGGCGTTTGCCAGATTCGTCCCTTCCTGACGCACGGCAGAGAGGGCGCGCTGGAGGATTATTTCCGTCATATCGACCAGGCGGTGAAGGTGGCCGGGGTCGAACATGTAGCGATTGGCAGCGACAGGGATCATCGCGTCATAACCATGACGGACGAATATCTGGCGGAGCTGAAAGCCGAGGAGGGCGAGAATTTCAATCCGGACGAGTGGCCGCTCTTCATTGATGAACTGAACGGGCCGAGCCGTATGGAGGTTATCCTGGCCGGCCTCGAGAAGCGGGGCTATGCCCAGGCGGATATTGAAAAGATCATGGGGGGCAATGTTCTGCGGGTCTATCGCGACGTGGTCGGATAGCGCCGGGATTGCCAATTTGCAGCATATAAAGGCCGGCGTCAGCGCCGGCCTTTTTGTTTCAAGGGTTTATCCTAAACGAAACCAAACTGTCCGATCATAAAATTTCCTACTTGTGTCAATTTTCAAACTTTTTTATTATAGGAAAATATATTTCGTAGATGTGCGGGGCCTGCCGCCGCGCGCCCGCCACTTTCACGCAGGGGGAGAAAATGAGAAACCTTCTTTTGGCATCCATCGCCGCCGCGCCGCTGGCGCTTGCAGCGACGGCCGCAACCGCACAGGAATCGAGTGCGGAACAGAGTTCAGAGGCGTCCGGAGGCATTGCGCCCGGCGCCGCCGCCGAAGCCGACAATCTGGTCGTTATCGGTTCGCGCCGTAAGGGCCGCTCCGACACCGAAAGCGTTGTCCCGGTCGACGTCATCCAGCCCGAAGTCATCAGCAGCACCGGCTATTCGGATCTTAATGATGCGCTGCGGACCCTCGTCCCGGCTTTCAACGTCAAGCGCCTTCCCCTGAATGACGGGTCGTCCTTCGTGCGTCCCGCCACGCTGCGCAGCTCGCCGGCGGACCATGTCCTGTTGCTGATGAACGGCAAGCGCCGGCATCGTTCCGCCACGGTGCAGATCGGCACCGGCCACGCGACGACGTCCGGTTCTCAGGGGCAGGACTTCAACGTCATTCCGCCGATCGCGCTCGATTCCATCGAGGTTCTGCGCGACGGCGCCTCGGCCCAGTACGGCTCCGACGCCATTGCCGGCGTGATCAACCTCACGCTGAAGAGCGATAGCGAGGGCGGCAGCATCAATACCGAGGTCGGTCAGTATTTTGACGGCGGCGGCGAGACGTTCGACGTCCAGGCCAATCTGGGCCTGCCGCTGACCGATGCGGGCTTCATCAATCTCAGCGGTCAGTACATCACCCAGCAGAAGACGGTGCGGGACGGCGTCCATGTCGGCGCCCAGGCCCTGCGCGATATGGGCGTGCCCGATGTTCCCGATCCGGCCATCAATACCGGCGATCCGGAATATATGGCGATCAAGACCGCGTGGAATGCCGGGCTGGACCTTGGCGGCGGCCGCGAAGCCTATGCCTTTGGTAATTTCATGGTCTCGGAAAGCGAGATCGGCTTCTTCTACCGTCAGTCACAGGCGGCCGGCGGACTGGGCCAGCACGCTACCTATGCCGACTCGATCTTCGAGGGCACGGACGCCCATCCGCAGGATTTCGACCTGGCGGCCATCTATCCGGGCGGTTACACCCCGCAATTCGGCGGCGACCAGACCGATTTCAGCACCGTTCTGGGCGTGCGTCAGGACGAAACAGAATCGTTTGGCTGGGATGCATCCTTCCGCTGGGGCCAGAACGAGATCGAGTACAGCATCTGGAACACGATCAATCCGTCGCTCGGCGTGGAATCGCCGACCTCTTTCGATCCCGGCTCTCTTGCCCAGCGCGAGTACGAGCTGAATCTGGAGGCCTATAAATCCATTCCGGTGGATGGCCTGGCCAGCGATCTGTTCTTCTTCGGGGGCGTGAGCTACCGCAACGAACAATACACGATCGGCGCGGGCGAGCGGGATTCCTACATTGCCGGTCCGCTTCGCGACCTGCCCGTCGGCTCCAACGGCTTTCAGGGTTACAGCCCGGACATTGCCGGCGAATTCGAGACCGACAGCTATGCCGGTTATCTAGAAGTCGAAACGGACATCACCGATCAGTGGACCATTTCAGCCGCTGGCCGTTATGAGGACTATGAAGCGTTCGGCGACAATTTCAGCTACAAGGTCGCGACGCGCTTCGACTTCAATGACAATTTCGCGGTTCGCGGCGCCACCAGCACCGGCTTCCGCGCGCCTGCGGCCGGTCAGCTTTTCGCAACCTCCCAGACGTCCCAGATCGCGCCGAACGGTGATTTCATCCTCGATGCGGTTCTGGTTCCGGGTTCGCCGGCGGCCGAGATCTTCGGATCCGATCCGCTGACCCCCGAAACCTCGGAAAACCTGTCCGCGGGGATCGTGCTGTCGTTCGACAATTTCACGGCGACGCTGGATTTCTACCAGATCGACGTGGATGACCGCCTGCTCCTGTCCGACCAGATCGCGACAACGCCGGAGCAGCGCGCGGCGCTGGCCGCCATCGGCTACCCGAATGGCCAGGGCGTGCAGACCGTCCGCTTCTTCCAGAACAAGCTGGACACCCGGGTCCGCGGCGCCGACTTTGTCGCCACCTACGGACATCAGTGGGACGCGGCCAACGCGACCGATGTCAGCCTGGCGGTGAGCTATAACGAGCAGATCCTGCGCAGCGATCCGGCGGGCGTGTTCACGCCGGGCAAGGTGCTGGAGTTTGAAGAAGGCATTCCGGGCTGGCGCGGCAATCTCACCCTGACGCACCATATCGGCGACTTCCAGCTTCTGGGCCGGGCGACCTATTACGGTGAATGGACGCGGGTGGATCTCGACTATATCCGCACCCGTGACCCGCAGGTCATCTTCGACGCCGAGATTGCCTATAAGGGCTTCGATAACTTCACGATCGCGGCCGGGGCGCGGAATCTGGAAAACGATTACCCGCCGCCGCGCCGTCCGATCTATGAATCCTTTGGCGTGAAGTACGACAACCACTCGGTCTTCGGACTCAGCGGCGGTTACTACTATCTCAGCCTAGATTACCAGTTCTAACTCGGCTCAAACCCTCCACGAACCGAGCAGGCCCCGCGCAGATGCGCGGGGCCTTTTTCTTTGTCTTGAACGGGAAAGGCGGGCGGCGGGTCCGGCCGATGCTTGCGGTTGCGCCGCAGCAAGGGATCAGAGGGCCGCTAGCGCCTCATCCAGTTGCGTTATGAGGTCTTCAGCATCCTCGACGCCGCAGGAATATCTCAGCAGCGTTTCGGAGATGCCGAGGGCGGCGCGCTGTTCGGCGCTGCACTCCACATGGCTGGTGACCGAAGGCGGTCCGATCAGCGTGTTGACCGAGCCCAGGCTGGCCGCGCGGTGTACATAGTGCAGATGGCCGACGAATTTCTTGAGCGCGTCGAAATCGCCATCGATGGAAAAGCTCAGCATGCCGCCGAACCCGGCCATCTGGGTCTTGGCGATATCGTGTTTGTCGTGGGTCTCCAGCCCCGGATAGAAGACGCTCTCCACCCTGGGGTGGCCCTTGAGGAATTGCGCGACAGCAAGGCCCGTCTCATTCTGCTTGCGCACTCGCAGATCCAGCGTCTTCATGCCGCGCAGAAGAAGATAGGCGGAGAAGGCCGACAGGACGGCGCCGCAAATCTCGCGATGCTCATAGACCGCCTGAACCAAGTCCTGCCTGCCGATCAGCACGCCGCCCATGGCGTCGTCGTGACCGCCGAGATACTTCGTCGCGGAATGCAGCACCATGTCGGCGCCGATGGCGAGCGGCTTCTGGTTGATCGGAGTGGCAAATGTATTGTCGACCACCGTGATCGCGCCTTGCTGGCGGGCCGCGGCGATAGCGCGCTTGAGGTCGATGATCTTCAGCGTCGGGTTCGTGGGCGTTTCCAGATAGACCAGCTTGCAGCCCTTGCCGATGGCCGCCTCGATGGCTTCGCCATCGCTGGTCTCGACCAGATCGACCTCGATCCCGAAGCGCGGCAGCAGGTCCAGGAATATCCGGCTGGTGCCGCCATACGTGTCCTTGATGGAAACGATGCGGTCGCCCGGCGACAGGTGCGTCAGAAGCGTGTCGGAGATGGCGGCCATGCCGCTGGCGAAGGCGATGGCCTTCTCCCCGCCTTCCAGAATGCGGCACTTTTCCTCGAAGACGCCGACAGTCGGGTTGGTGTTGCGGCTGTATATATATCCCGGCGCCTGGCCCAGCGCGGCGGCGGCCCATTCGTCCATGTCGTCATAGGCGAACGGAGCGCTCTGCACGATTGGAACCTGCGCGGCGCCGAAGGCCAGCGGGTTCTCCTCGCCGGCCCAGACCGCAATCGTTGAAGGTTTCTGGTTTGATATCGACACTGGGTTTCCTCCCCGAAAATAAGTGAGCGCTTCCTGTGTCCCTGTCTGCGCGGGGAGGAAGGTCGTGTTGTGCTGGATTAGGGTTCGTCGCGCTGGACGGTCTCGTCGGCATAGATCGCCGCGGTGGCGGGAAGCGTGTCCGTCACGGCGCCGCGATACATGCCCTCGGTATTCATCGAAAAAGCGATACGGCCGTTGCCGTCGATGGCGATCAGCCCGCCATCGCCGCCCAGCGCGCCGATGGAGGCAATCGCGCCATCGGCCGCTTGCTGAATGGTCTCGCCCTTCCAGGCGACGCGGTCGCAGACCTGCCGGCCCGCGCTTTCCCGGATGAAATATTCACCGGTGCCCGTGCCCGAGACGGCGCATTTGCCGTCCGCGGCATAGGTGCCGGCCCCGATGATCGGGGAGTCGCCAATGCGGCCCCATTCCTTGCCGGTCAGCCCGCCGGTGGATGTGGCGGCGGCAAGGTGGCCGTGCGTATCGCGCGCCACGGCGCCCACGGTGCCGAAACGATGGGTCGGGTCCAGGGCGGCCTGCTGGTCGCGCTTCCATTCAAGGTGCTGGCGCCAGCGGTGCTCGGTCCGGAAATAGGCCGGGTCGACCTGTTCGATATTCTTCAACCGCGCAAACTCGTCCGCGCCGTCGCCGGACAGCAGCACATGGCGAGATTGCTCCATGACCGCCCGGGCAAGCGTGATCGGGTTGCGCGTGGTGCTGACCGCGGCGACCGCGCCGGCATGCAGCGTGGCGCCGTCCATGATTGCCGCGTCCAGCTGGTTGCGGCCCTCCGCGTCGAACACCGCGCCGCGGCCGGCATTGAACAGCGGATCGTCTTCCAGCACGCGAAGCGTGGCTTCCACCGCGTCCAGGCTCGACCCGCCGTCCTTCAGAATCGCCGCGCCGGTATTCAGGGCGGCTTCAAGGCTGGCGCGATAGGCGCGATCCGTCTCAGGGGTCAGGTCGCCGCGCGCGATAACGCCGGAGCCGCCATGAATGGCCAGCGTCCAGCCCGCATCCGGGGCGGCCGGCACGCCCGACAATGCGCCGTTGTCCACGCTGGCGACGCCGGAGAATGCCGGGTTGCTGACCTGCATCGTATCGAAATCAATCGTGCTTTCCGGGCCAATCCCGGTTAGCCGGACCGCTGTCCAGTTGAGCGCGCCATCGGGGCCAAAGGCCGGCGCGCCCTCCGGCTGCACCAGCCAGGCATGTCCATCGCTGAGCGTGTAAAGGCGCCCCGTCCCGTCGGCCTCGATGGTCAGCGCGCTGTCCTCGTCTATGCCCAGCCCGACCGCCTCCGGATCGGTGTCTGCGCGGGCCTGCGCCAGGAAGGCGACAAGACGGCCAAGACGGTCGCGCTCGGTAAAATGCGTGTCGGTTATGACGTGTTTCAGGAAAGGCATTTCCAGAAAATCACGCACCAGCGTCACTTTCGGCCCGTGCGGGTCGGCCAGCGCCTCCGCGGAATCGACCGCTTCCTCCGCCATCGCGCCATAGCCGGCGCCGCCCAGAATCGCCAGTCCCGCGCTGGTGCCGCCAATGGGGCGCCCCGCGGCGACATGGGCGTTCAGGGCTTCGGAGACCGGCGTGTCTTTCCAGAAGCGAACATAGTTCGACTGGTCGCCGCCGGCGATGAAAACGCCATCGGCATGGGAAAGGATTTCCTCCACGCGCGGATCGGACGCGGCTTTGCGGTCCGAGAAGACGAGCGTCTGGACAGAGGCCACGCCGCCGATTTCGTTCAGGATCCAGTCGCCGTCCGCGCCGTCGGAAGAGGCGCGAATGATGACAATATGTCCGTTGCCGGCTTTGCCCGCGAACCAGCGCCACGCGTCCGGGCTCCAGTCCGAACCGCCGATCAGCATCAGGCCCAGAGACGGGGAAGCCGGGGCGGGCGCTGAAACGTCGCCGCTGACGTAATAGCGGTAGCCTTGAGCCGTGTCCGTTTCGGCGCGGGCCTGGCCCGAACCTGTTGCGAGCATCAGCCCGGCGACAAGAATTGTTATCCAGCGCATCTGATTATCCCCCTCTATCCGGCCCTGTTTGAAACCCGGGCGCATTTTCCGCCCAGCCGGAAACGCTGCTTGTGAAAGGCATTCTGGCGCATATCCGGATGGTCGTCAGATTGCAGTTTTGCAGATATTAAGAACGAAAATTGTCTTTATTTCTTTGTTCAAGGCGTGTTCTGTCGTGAAACCGGGAAGAGAGGACAAATGAAGAAGCTGGATTCAATCGACAGAAAACTGCTTACGGTCATTCAGCAGGATGCCCGTTTGACCGCTGAACAGCTGGGCCATGCCTGCGGCCTGTCGCCGACCGCCGCGCTCAAGCGTTTGAAGCGTCTCCGCGCTGATGGAGTGATCGAGAAGGAGGTGGCCGTCGTGTCGCCCAAGGCGCTTGGCTATAACATCATGGCGATCGTCATGGTGTCGCTGGAGCGCGAGGACCGGAACGTCATCGACCGGTTCGAGCAGGATATCCGCGTCACGCCCCAGATCATGCAAGGCTTCTATATTGCCGGCGATTCGGATTTCGCCCTCACCATCGTGGCGCGGAACATGGACGAATATGACGAATTCACGCGCGAATTTTTCTATGACCGTCACAGGATCAAGAATTTCAAGACATGCATGATCATGAAGCCCCTCAAGCTGGGCGCGGCAGTTCCCGTTCTGGAGCCGTAAACCAAGCAGCGGGGGAGTGAATGAGTCTTGAGGCGCTCTTCGGTCGGAAATTTGCCGTAAGTGCTGAAAATCCGCTTATATATTTTTATCGCGACAGAATTTGACGCAAGTTTCGCAACTTTTGACAAAGTTCGCCCTACCCAGCTGCTATAGTTTCATTCTGGCAGGCTGGGGTCTCGATAAGACGGATATCGCGGGCGGCCAATCGGGCGAGCGGGGAGCGGCGCGCACTTCAAGGTCACGCGCCACGCCGTATCGGCGCTGACGTTCAGTCGTAAGCGCAGGACAACCACCGGTTGGCGGGGGCAAGCATCCCTCGAGACCTTCATGCCTGGGAAATGGGAACCGGCGGCCGCGGCCGCCTAGCATATCAAGGGGGATATATGCGTCGTCACGTTCTGGCCGCTGCGGTTTCGGGATTCAGTCTTCTCGCCGCCGTTCCGGCGTTGGCTCAACAGGCTGACGAGCTGGACACCACTCCGGAGGAAAACGCCGGCGTTACCGATGCCAGTACGCCGGCGGCGGAGTCAGTGACTGACCAGATTGTCGTGCTCGGGTCGCGCATTCCGCGCACGCAGGTCGAGGGTCCCGCCCCCGTCACGACGATCACGGCGGACGACATCCTCAAACAGGGCTATGAGGATATTCCGGCGCTGATGCGCTCTTTGACGCAGAATGTTGGCTCAACCCAGAGCACGCAGAGCTATGGGGCCAATACATTCACGCCCGGCGCAAAACAGGTCGACCTGCGGGGGCTCGGCCCGAACCATACGCTGGTGCTGGTGAACGGCCGCCGCGTCGCCGACTTCCCGATGCCCTATAGCGGCAACAGCAATGTCGCCGATATCTCCAACATTCCGATCGGGCTGATCGAACGGGTCGAGGTGCTGAGCGGCGCGGCGTCGGCGATTTACGGATCCGACGCGATTTCCGGGGTCGTGAACTTCCAGCTGAAAGAAAAGGCCGACGGCACGCGCATCGATCTGCAACTCGGCGGCACGGAGCGGGGCGGCGGCGCTTATCAGCGGGCGTCCCTCACGACCGGCTGGAACTCTGATTCAGGGAAACTTACCACGCTGTTCGGGGCGGAATACCGCAATCAGGAGCCGATCTGGGGCTATGAGCGCGAGATCCAGGACTCCGCCGCGGACAACCCGACCACGGATGAACCTGTGGCGCTGCGCAATTTCCTGCGGACGGACGAATATTACAGCTATCTCGACCCCGGCGCGTCGACCTGCGCGGGACTTTCCCAGCTCAATGAAGGCTCCACCTTCTACGCCAGCCGCGACGGTTTCGGCTGGGACGTGGACGCGGGCGACTACACCACCGGTTATTTCTGCGGCAGCAACGAAGCCATGGGCTACGGAATGATCCAGTCCGACTGGGAAGGGATCAATCTGTTCTCCTCGTCCACCTACGAGATCAACAGCCAGGTGGAACTGTTCCTGGATTTCCAGGGCGGATATTTCGACACCCAGGTCTTCAATGGCTTCAAGAGCTGGTACTACGTGGCCCCGGACGGGAACGAGGAAGGCACCTTCTTCAACCCGAACCATATCGGCCTGTACGAGACCTATAGCTGGCTGCAGCTGGACAACTGGTACCGCCTGTTCACGCCCGAGGAGATTGGCGGCTTCGAGAACGGCACCATCACCAACCGGTCCTATACGCTGAACGTGACGCCGGGCATCCGGGGCCATTTCGGCGAGGGGAATTCCTGGAACTACGAGGTCTATTACAACCACGCGCGCTATATTTCGGAGATGGCGTGGCCGGAAATCGTCATCGACGCGGCCAATGACTTCTTCCTGGGCGCGCCGGTGGACGACCCCAACAACACGACCGGCTATCAGCGTTTCGACGCCGACCCGGCGCGGCTCTACACGCCGCTGACCCCGGCCGAATACCGCCAGATTTCCGCCGACACGATCTATGAGCCGGAAACCTGGGTGCACAATGTGCAAGCCAGCGTCAGCACGATGGACCTGTTCGAGCTGCCGGCCGGCCCGATGGGCTTTGCCGCCGTCGCGGAAGCCAGCACGCAGGGCTACGAGATCAACCCCGATCCGAAGGCGCTGACGCAATACTATGTCGGCATCCGCGATTCCGACGGCGAGGGCGAGCGCGAGCATTACGGCGTCGGCGGGGAGCTTCTGATCCCGGTTTTCGACTTCCTGGATATCAATGCGGCGGGCCGCTACGACCATTACAGCTACGCCGACAATGATTTCGGTGAGTTCACCTATAATCTCGGCGCCGAACTGCGGCCGACCGACACGCTGCTGCTGCGCGCCGCCATCGGCACCGGCTTCCGCGCGCCGGACCTGCATTATGTCTATCGCGGCCAGGGCACGGTGAACGGCAGCGGGGCGGACTATTATACCTGCCGCACCTCCGAGAGCGCGCCCGAGCCCACCGATTGCGTCAACGATTACTGGGAAGGCTTCGTCAATCAGCGCGGCGGCAATCCGGACCTGTTGCCCGAAACGGCGCAATCGATCAGCGCGGGCTTCGTCTGGGCGCCGTTCGATAATTTCGACATCTCGGTCGACTATTTCCGCATCGAGATGGAAGACCAGGTCTTGAACCTGAGCGTCGACCAGCTCCTGCGGGACGAGGCCGATTGCCGGCTGGGCCAGACGTTCGACGGAACCCCGGTGGACGCCTCCACGCCGACCTGTATCGACGCGCTGGAACGGGTCGACCGCTATGCCAGCGGCGCGCTGGCCGGCGAAATCCAGTATGTCGACGTATTGCCGATCAATGTGGCGGAGGAATTCACCGACGGCATCGATGTCGAGGTGAATGGCGGCTTCTCGCTGGGCGAGTATGGCGACCTCTCCATGGGCGCGGCCTATACCTACGTGTTCGATCACACGATCCAGCAATATCCGGGCGACCCGGTGATCGACCAGTTCGAGCCGGCGGAGGGGTATGAAATTCCCCGCGAGAAGGGCAAGGCCTATCTCACCTGGAGCACGGGTCCGTTCTCCACGACGCTGACCACGCTCTACACGGGCGAGATGACCAACTGGAACTGGGACGACAAGATCGACGACAGTTACTGGTTCTATCTGTCCGCGCAGTACCAGGTGACGGACCGGGCCCGGCTCAGCGTCTCGATCAATAATCTGCTGGACAGCAATCCGGTCGAGGACCCGACCCATGCCAGCTACCCGTATTACAACTCGTCTTGGTACGACAGCGTGGGCCGGGAGTTCTATGTGCAGCTGAGCTACAAGTTCGGCGGTGAAGCCCTCTGATCGGGGCAGCCGCTTGCTGAACCTTACCTTGTCCCGCCCCGGCGCGGCCCAGATTCCCCTGGCGCCGTTCCGGGGCGGCGCTTTTGGGCGGCAGGCGGACCGATGCCCGCATTGACCCCGCCAGGCTGGCGGCAAATGATTTCCTGACGCTGAGAGGGAGAAGCAATCCGTGTTCTTGAGAATCCCGGCCCGCCGCGGTCTGTTCGGACTCTGTCTGGCGCTGTGGACATTCGTCTTCGCGCCCTCCGCACAGGCCAGCTACGCCTATTATGTGGGCCGGAACCTGACCGCCAACGGCGCGGTCATGATCGGCGGAACGGGCGAGGAAGTCTCCAGTCACTGGCTGGAGATCATTCCCGCGCGGGATCACCCGGACGGCGCGATGATCAAGGTCGGCGTCACGGCCGACGCCACGATCCCGGGCGAGCTGATCGAGATCCCGCAGGTCGCCCATACCTTCCGCTACATGCAGATGTCCTATACCGATTTTGAGGGTTTTCCGCCGCCCCTGACCAATGGCGGCGTGAACGAGCATCAGGTCGCGGTGCGCGATGTATGGGCGCCCAGCCGGGAAGAGCTGGTCGACATGACGCCGACGCCCCAGCACGGCCTGCAATATTCCGATCTCGCCCGCATCGTCATGGAGCGCGCCACGACCGCCCGCGAAGGCGTGGAGATCATCGGCGCGCTGATCGCAGAGCACGGCTATGCGACCTATGGCGGCAACACGCACCTGATCGCCGACCCGGATGAGGGCTGGGTGGTCTGGGAGCTGGCGGGCGGGCAGGGCCTCTGGGTCGCGGAACGTCTGGGCCCGGATGAAGTGCGCGTGCTCTATCCCGGCGGGATCGGGGAAGTTCCGCTCGATATTGCGAACGATCCGGATTTCCTCGCCTCTGAAAACTTCATCACCTTCGCGGAAGAACAGGGCTGGTACGACCGCGCTTCCGGCGGAGCATTCCATGCGGCGAAAATCTATGGCGACCAGAGCGTCGAGGATTTCCGCAATCCGGGCATCAAGTTCGTCTCCCCCGCCGACATGGACGAGGCCACGCGCGCCATGGCCCCGGTCACCGAGGCCGACCTGATGGAGCGCGTGCGCGACCCGCGCGTGGTGGACGATGATTCCGGCTACGGGCAGGTGGTCAGTCTGGATCAGGCGCTGCGCGATCCCGATCTGATCCGCATGTGGGCGGCGCCGACCGGCTCGGTGACGGCGCCGTTCAATGTCTGGTGGCTGGGCGTTCAGGACGTGCCGATGGAATATGGCCAGCACCGCTACCTGACCAAGGACGCAGCCTCGACCTTCCTGCATCCCGACTTCCAGGCGCAGGAGGCGACACAGTTCGCCGGCCGCACCTTCAAGCGCGTCATGTATTACGCCTGTTCCGCGCCTGAAGAGCTGCTGCCCGCCGTGACAGACATGCTGACGGCGTTCGAGGCGGAAACGCGCGGCGATCTGCAGTGGGTGGAGCGGTCCGCCCTGACCCTGATCGAGAATGATGACCGCGCGGCCGCGCAGGCGCTGATGACCTATTACGCCAACAGCCGCGCCATGGAGGCGCTGGATCTGGGCGAGGACATGATCGGCTGGCTGGACGGATATACGCGCCTTGTCAGCGGGCAGGCGCGGCCGGAAGGGACGGAGATCAACACGATGGACCCGACCGTGAACTGTCTGACGGACGGGGACCCGGACACGCCGGCGCGATAGCTCGCGGGCGCGCCCGCGAGCATTTCGAACTCAGTTATCTTGGACGCTTTGTTCGAGCGCGATCCCGGGACGCCAGCCGGGCATAATATTTCCGTAAGTACTCTCTCTTTCGGGCAGAGAGCTAAAGCATCAAACTTGCGCGATAAAGACAAACCAGTCAGTTGTGTTGACGCGACGATGAACGAACTGACCGCCAATAATCCGCGCCGCTGGTTTGTCCGCGCCAAGCTGGACGCCCCGCGCCAGCAAGTTTCCCTTTTGGCGAGACAGCGTCTTGTCTCGGTTCTCGATGAAGCCGTGCGGCGCCCCTTATGCGTGGTGGTCGCCCCGGCGGGGTTTGGAAAGACCACGCTGATCGCGCAATGGCGGGAGCAATGCGCCGCCGTCGGCGCGTCGGTGGCGTGGCTGAGCCTGGACGAAGACGATGCGGATCTGCGGCAGTTTCTTTCCTATCTGATCTTTGCGTTGAGCGAGGCCGGCGTGAATACCGGCCGGCTGGAGGCGCTGGCGGAACAGGGCCTGACGGAAATCTCCATCGATTCCGCCTTTGGCGCGTTGCTGCAGGCGGCTGCGGGCCATATCGGACAGGTCGTCCTTGTTCTTGACGACTATCACCGCATCATGAACCCGGAGACCGATGAGGCGCTGGAGCGCATGATTGATGCGCTGCCGCCGAACTTCTCACTGATTGTTTCCACGCGCCTGAGGCCCGAACTGTCTCTGGGCAGGCGGGTCGCGGCGGGTCAGGCGGCGGAGATCGATGGCGAGATGCTGCGCTTTTCCGCAGAGGAAACACGCGCCGTCATTCGCCCCGACCTGACCGACGATCAACTGGGCGCGGTGTTCCAGCGGACGGAGGGCTGGGGCGTGGCGGTGCAGCTGGCGCGGCTGGCTATCGACGGGGATCGCCCCATCGACGCGGCGCTGGAGGGGCTGGCCGGGCATGGCGGTCATCTGGCCGCCTATCTGGCCGACCAGGTTCTGGACCAGCTGCCTGAAGACCTGCCGGATTTTCTTATTCAGACGGCGATACTCGACCGGTTCAATGCGCCGCTCGCCAATGCGGTGTGTCAGCGCAGCGACGCCTGGGATGTTCTCGATCGCCTGCAGCCGCTTCAGAGCCTGCTGGTGCCGCTGGAGGAGCCCTCAGACTGGTACCGTTATCATCATCTGTTCGCGGAGCATCTTCAGGGCCTTTTGCAGCGCCGTATGCCGGACGCCATTCCCGGCCTGCATATGCGCGCCAGCGTCTGGTACGCCAAGCAGGGTTATATTTCCGACGCGGTGCGCCATGCCCGGCTCGGCGGCGATCTGGACCGCTGCGCCAAGCTGATCGAGGACGCCGGCGGGTGGGAGCTGATCCTTTATGGCGGGATCGGTTATCTGCGCAATTTGCTGCGCAATATTCCGCTCCGGGAAGCGGCCGCCTATCCGCGGGTACAGATAGCGTTCGCTTATCTGGCGTTGAAGGAAGGCAATCTGCCCGACGCCCGCATGTTGCTGAATCAGGTGCGGGAGACCTGCGGAGACATCGACCCGCTGGAACCCTATGACGCGCCGCTGGCGCGCGATTTCGTCAATATCTGCGCCCTGGCGGATATGTACGAGGATCAGCGATACGATTCCCGTAAAGCGGCCCGCCTGGAACAATTGCTGGACCAGACCCCGTCATCGGATGGTTTGACGACCGGGGTTCTGATCTGTGCGTTTGCGCTGGTCAGCATGGCGAACGGCAATATCCGCATCGCGGAGGACCGCAGCCGGGAGGCCATGCGGGCCATGCGGGCCGCGGGATCCGTCCTGGGCCTGAATTACTGTTTTCTCCATGCTGGCGGCGCGTCGCTGTATCAAGGGCGGCTGCAAAAAGCGGAAGCCAATTTCCGTCAGGCGCGGCAGATGGCCGAGGACAATTTTGGCGCGGATAGCGGCTTGCGGTCGCTGGCCGATCTCCTGCTGAGCGCCCTGTTGCACTGGCGCGACGAGTGGAAGGCGGGCGACCACAGCGAATTCCGCCGCGCCGTTGCGCATGTGGAAACCTATGACGGCTGGTTCGAGATCTACGCCCAGGCGCTGGACGTGGAGGTCGCCGCGGCGCTGGACCAGCAATCTTTCGCGGCCGCCGAGGAGGCGATCCGCCGGGCCGAGCAGACCGCCGCCGAACGCGGCATCCGGCGCCTGACCGATATTTCGAGAGCGCATCGCCTGTGGCTTCTGGCCCTGAAGGGGGAGGCCGCCGCCGGCGCGGCGCTGGCCGAGCGCCTTGAGGCCGACTTCCCCAAGGGAATATGGAAAGAGAATATCTTTGCATGGCGGCCCTATCAGGCGGCTGGCGCGGCGCTGGCGCTTCATCATGCACAGGCGGACCGCTCCAGATCGATTGCCATACTGGAAGATATGGAAGCCTGTGCCCGCTCCATTGGCGCTGAGCTCTACACGGTTCAGGCGATGGCCATGAAGGCGGGCGTTCTGGACAAGGCGGGGAACCGGGAAGGCGCGCTGGCAACGCTGCTGGACGCGCTGCTGCTTGCCGCCCCCGAGCGCCTGCGCCGGCCTTTCCGAAACCCGCTGATATCGGGATCGCTTCTGGCCGCGGTGCGTAAAAAGGCGCGAAACGAGGCCATGGATATCGTGCTTCTGGACTTCATCAGCGAGTGTCTGGAAGTGCGCAGCGTGAACGACGACCCCACCGGCGCGCTGGAGGCGCTAGGCCTCAGCGCGCGGGAGCAGGAAGTTGTGCAGGAGCTGGCCAACGGATCCGCCAACAAGGAAATTGCCCGCGCGCTTGATCTGACCGAGCATACCGTGAAGTTTCATCTGAAGAATATTTTCAAGAAGCTGGGCGTGGAGCGCCGCACGCAAGCGGTGGCGCGCATCCGCGATCTTGAAGGGCGCGGAGAAACCTACCCGAACGGGTAGGCTGCGATTCTGCCGCCAGGACCCGACCTACCCGGGAAAGTTGAATTTCTACACTTGGCGGGCGTTGCGCCTGCGCCGGTTTTTCAAAACTCTATGCGGTGATGTTTCCGTGCGGGAGAGGCGCGGAAACGCCCGGCTTCGCCGGGTGCAATACGGGGGAAAGAGCATGAACCGTCGAATCCGTCTTTTTCTGATGTCTACCGCAATCGCCGCGCCGGCGGGGGCCGGTCTGGCGCAGGACGTTTCGCCTGACACGGCTGTATCGGAAACCGCGATTACCGATGAGATCGTCGTCACCGGCGCGCGCGGACGGATAGAAACCGCGCTGGAAGTGCCGATCTCGGTCACCGCCTACAATGAGGAAGAGATCGAGGACGCGCGCATCGACCGGGTGGGCGACTTCATCACCCTGACGCCCAATGTCACCATCGACGAAGCGCAGAATGTCGGGCTGTCGGCCCTGACGATCCGCGGCGTGACACAGGTGCGGAACGGCGAGCCGCCGGTGGCGACGGTCGTGGATGGCGTGCTGCAGATCAATTCCCGTCAGTTCACGCAGGAACTGGTCGATGTGGAGCGGATCGAAGTGCTGCGGGGGCCGCAGGGCGCGCTGTACGGCCGCAACGCCACCGGCGGGGCCATCCTGATCACCACGAAGGACCCTTCCAATGTTCTGGAAGGCCATGTGCGCGCGGGCATCGGCCGAAATGAGCATCTTCTCCAGGGCGCGGTCAGCGGCCCGATTGTGGAAGACAAGCTGCTGTTCCGCGCCGCGGCGCGCTACAGCGATTATGGCGGCAGCCTGATCAACGAGACGCTGGGAGAGCGTGTCGGCGATCTGGAAGACATCACGTTGCGCGGCAAGCTGCTGTGGCGTCCCACCGGAAATTTCGAGGCGGACCTGCGCGCCAGCGTATCCCGCGCCGAAGGCGGCGGCCTGAACTATGTGTATCAGCCCGCCATCGTGGGGCCGGACGGAAAACCGATCGCGCTGGATTTCACCCGCGGCGACGCGGACGAGGTCAGCCGCATCATCTATTCGAACAATCCGGGTTTTAACGAGCGTGATATCAACGAGTTCGCGCTGAAGATGGACTATGATCTGGGCGGGGTCACGCTGCGCTCGGTCAGTTCTTACAACGATCTCCAGGAATATCTGCAGGGCGACCAGTTCCCCTACACCGCGGCGACAACAATCAGTCCCGGCGCCGTGCCGTTTGCCGACGGCACCCAGACCCAGTTCGTTGATATCGAGGCCTGGAGCCAGGAGTTCCGGATCATTTCTCCGGCCGACCAGCGGCTGCGCTGGATGGCGGGCGTCTATTATCTGGAGACTGACCGCTTCATTTCCTCTACCACCGGCTCGGATCTCGGCCAGGGCATCACGCGCGTAGAGCGGGAGCCGCTCTTCTCCGACCCGGCCAACCCGACGCTCACCTATTTCGCGGACGATAATGACAACACGGCCTGGGCGCTGTTCGGCAATGTCGATTTCGACGTTACCGACCGGCTCGAGCTGTCGGCGGCCCTGCGTTATGACGAGGACGAGCGCGAACAGACCGTTTCCCCGTTGAACACCGGCGGCGCGCCCGGCGCGGTCAACACCGCCACTTACGACAAGCTGCAGCCGAAGCTGACGGCGCGTTACCAGATTACCCCTGATTTCAACGTCTATGCCTCCTGGGGCGAGGGCTTCCGCAGCGGCCAGTTCAACCAGAACGGCGTTGGCGCGGCGGCGGCCGCCGCCGGCCTTGTCGGGGTCGAGGACGTGGTCGATGAGGAAATCACGGAGACTTACGAGCTGGGCTTCAAGGGCCGTCTCGGCGACCGGCTTCGCCTTAGCGGCGCGGTGTTCGACACCACGGTCGAGGGGCAGCAATATTTTGTCTTTGTCGGCGCGGTCGGCGCACAGGTGCTGGTCAATATCGACGAAGTCAGCCTTCAGGGCGGCGAACTGGAACTGGCGGCCAATCTGGCCGAGGGGCTGGACGCCTACGCCTCCGTTGGCGTGACCGACAGCGAGGTCGAGGAATACGCCCTGAACCCGGCCGCGGTCGGCAACAAGGCGCCCTATGTGCCGGACATGACGTTCAATGCGGGCGTGCAATACCGGACCGCGCCTTACTGGAACGGGCTGAACCTGTTCGGCCGCGTGGATTACGAACATCGCGGCGACCAGTTCTGGGACCCGGAAAACTCCACCGCCCGCTCGGCTTTCGATCTGGTCGATCTGCGTTTCGGGATCGAGCACCAGGAAGGCGGCTGGAGCCTGATCGGAACATGGAACAACGTCTTCGACGAAGCCTATAATTCCGAATACGTGCTTGGGGGGTTCGCCCACCCCGCCCAGCCGACGCAATGGCGGATCGATCTGCGGAAAGAGTTCTAGGCCTTTAAGCGCGGGCTGGCGGAAAGCCGGCCCGCGTCCGGCGCCCGCTGACGCGGGTCTGAACGCTTTCCGGCAAATACGCGAAAAAAGGGCGAACCGATGCAATCCAGGCGCAAGCGCGCAGCCACCGATGTCGGCGGCACATTCACCGATCTTGTTTATTACGAAGTTGACCCGGAAACGGGCAGGCCCGGGGCGATCCGCGCCGCCAAGTCCGACACCACGCCGCCGGAGTTCGATCGCGGCGTCATGAACGTGATGGAGAAGGCGAACGTCGATCCCGCCAGCCTCGATTTTTTTGCGCACGGCTCCACGGTGGTGATCAACGCGCTGACCGAGCGGAAAGGCGCGCGCACCGCGCTGATCACCACGCGGGGCTTCCGCGACGTGCTGGAAATCGCGCGCGGAAACCGGCCCGACCTTTTCAACTTCAATTTCAGGAAGCCGGCCCCCTTCGTGGAGCGCCATCTGCGGGCCGAACTGACCGAACGGGCGAACCACAAGGGCGAGACGGTGCGGGACGTGGAGCTGTCAGAGCTGCCCGAGATCCTGGACTATTTCCGCAAGGAGGGGGTGGAGGCGATCGCCATCGCGTTCCTGCACGCCTATCTGGCGCCGGAAAATGAGCGCAAGACGCTTGCCGCGATCCGGGATCAGTGGCCGGAAGTTTCGGTTCTGGCGTCGCATGAAATCAGCCGCGAATGGCGGGAATATGAGCGCACGAACACCACCGTGCTCTCCGCCTATGTCCACCCGGCCGCCAAGAAATATATCGAGCGGCTGGAGGGCCGGCTGCGCCAGCACGGGTTCGAGCGCGATCCCTTCATGATGCAGTCCAATGGCGGCATCACTGGCGCGGAGGCGGCCAAGGCCAATCCCGTGGCCATGGTGGAATCCGGCCCGGCCAGCGGCATTTACGCCGCCGCCTATATGGGCCGTGCCATCGGCAAGGAAAACCTGATTGTTCTGGATATTGGCGGCACGACGGCCAAGTGCGCGCTGGTCGAAAACGGCAAAGTGAAAATATCCACCGATTATTATATCGAGCGGACGCCGAAGAATCCGGGCTACCCCATCCAGACTCCGGTCGTGGATATTGTCGAGATCGGCAATGGCGGCGGCTCCATCGCTTGGGTGGACGAGGGCGGCAAGCTGCATGTCGGGCCGCAATCGGCCGGCGCCTCGCCCGGCCCCGCCGCCTACGGACGGGGCGGCAGCAAGGCGACGACAACAGACGCCAATCTGCTGCTGGGCCGGATCGACCCCAAAAGCTTTGTCGGCGGCGAAGTCGAGCCGGACTGGCGCGCCGTGAAGGACGCTTTCGGCGCCTTGTCCGAACGTCTGAAACTGTCGGTGGAGGACGTGGCCCGCGGGGTTGTGCGCATCGCCAACGCCAACATGGTCAATGCGTTGCGGCTGGTCTCAACCAATAAGGGACACGATCCGCGCGACTTCTCCCTGATCGCGTTCGGGGGCGGGGGCGCCATGCACGCCGTATCGCTGGCCGAAGAGCTGAACGTGCCGGAGGTCATCGTGCCGGTGAACTCGGCGGTGTTTTCCGCCTGGGGCATGCTGCTGACCGATCTGCGCCGTGACTATGTGCGCACCCGGCCGACCCCGCTGCACGCCGATTTCCGCAATGACATCGCGCGCGCCTTTTCGAAAATGCGCGACCGCGCCTGCGTGGATTTCACGGGCGAAGTCGGCGACTGCAGCGACCTGAAATTCAATTACCTGGCGGACATGCGCTATCAGGGGCAGGAGCACACGGTGAAAGTGGATCTGCCGCCCAATGGCGATGGCGGGCCGGACATGGCGGCCGCTGCGGAGCGGTTTCACGAACTGCACGAACAGCGCTTCACCTATCGCCTCGACGCGCCCATCCAGATTGTCAATTTCCATCTGGCCGCATTCGCGCCGGTCGATAAGCCCGACCTGGCCGAAAAGGCGGTCACGGGCCGCAAGATCGAGGACGCCCATATCACCCGCCGCGAGGTCGATTTCGACAGCGGCGGCGTGGTCGAGGCGGACATCTATGACGGCCTGAAAATGGAGCCGGGCATGACGCTGACCGGCCCGGCGGTGGTTCAGGAACCGGCCGTGACCCTGGTTATCCCGCCCGGCAAGCGGCTGAGCGTCGACAAGTTTGGCAATTACCGCATTCAGATCAGCGCCAAGGAGTCAGGGCAATGAAACAGGACGTCTTCACGCTCGAAATCATCAAGGACTCCCTCGTCGCGGTGGGCGAGGAAATGTTCAACGCCATGATCCGCACCTCGATGAGTCCGATCATCTATGAGACGACCGATTTCGCGGTCGGCGCCACGGACGCGGCGGGAAATCTTCTGGCCCAGGGCAATGGCGTGACCGCCTTTCTCGCCACGCTGGACACGGCCGTGCAGAGCACGCTGGAACACTATCCCGGTGAAGACGATGTCCGGCCCGGCGATATCTTCATCACCAATTCGCCCTATGAGGGCGGCGGCACGCATCTGTCGGACGTCGTCATCGTCTATCCGGTGTTTCACGATGACCGGCTGATCGCCTGGACCGTGAACAAGGCCCACTGGACAGAGGTCGGCGGCTCCCACGCCGGCAGCGTCTCGACCGAGGCGACGGAGATCTATCAGGAGGGCCTGCATTTCCGCTTCCTGAAACTCTATGACGAAGGCCGCCTGAACCAGTCACTGGTCAGCATGATCCGCGACAATGTCCGCCTGCCCGACAGCACAATCGGTGACATGCACGCCGGCGTCGCCGCCTGCAAGGTGGGCGCAAAGCGGATTCTGGATCTGGTGTCCAAATACGGCGAGAGCGCCGTGCTTTCCGCGATGACCGGCCTTCTCGATTACGGCGAGCGCATGACGCTGGCCGAGCTGAAGAAACTGCCCCAGGGCGTGTTCGAGGCGGAGGATATCGTAGAGGAGGACGGTCACGGGAACGGACCGTTCCGCATCAAGGTCAAGGTGACGATTGACGGCGGCCGCATGGTCGCGGACTTCACCGGTACGGACCCGCAGGTCAACGGCCCGATCAATTGCAGCTATACGGGGCTGGTCACGGGCGCGCGATGCGCCTTCAAGGCGGTCACCAATACGGAAATTCCGGCCAATGGCGGATGTTTCCGCGCGCTGGAGGTGGTCTGCCCGCCGGGCACGCTGATTTCCGCGGAATCGCCGGCGCCGGTCTCGATCTATTACGAGGCGCTGATCGCCGCGATCGAGGTCATGTGGAAGGCGCTGGCGCCGCACATGCCGGAGAAGCTGCCCGCCGGTCACCAGCGAACCGTGGGCGCCACGTTCATTTCCGGACCGCATCCCGATACGGGCGAACTGTTCGTGATGGGGGAGCCCTTGCTTGGCGGCTGGGGGGCCTCTGCCGGGCTGGACGGGGATAACGGACAATTCTGCTGTGCGAACGGCGAAACGTTCAATATCCCCGTCGAGCTTGCCGAAAGCCGTTATGGCTTCGAGATCGACCAGTACGCCTTCCATAACGAGGATGGCGGCGAAGGCGAATTCCGCGGCGGGAAAGGCGTGGTTCTGGACTACCGCATAACGGCGGAGGAGGCGTTCCTGACCTATTCCGCCACCCGCACCACGACGCGCCCCTGGGCGATGGACGGCGGCGAGGAAGGCTCCACCAACGCGGCCTGGCATATCCGGAAAGATGGAACCCGCGAGCGCTATACGATGGCGACGGCGGTCCGCGCCAGGAAAGGCGAGACGTTCCGCATGATCAGCGCCACGGGCGGGGGTTATGGCGAACCGGCGGCGCGGCCGCGGGAACACGTCCTGTCCGACCTGAAGAACGGCTACATCACGCCCGAACAGGCGGAGCGTCACTACGGCGTCACGGGCTGACGTGCCTGTAAAGGATGATTTCGCCCGCGTTCCGGTGCCTCAGGACCGGCGCGTGGGCGGATTCCATATCGCCATGGTGGTGGTCGGGGGAACCATATCCATTCCCGGCTTCCTCATGGCGGCGGCGATTGGCGACGGGCTGGGCGTGGCCCATGCCGCCGCCGCGTTCATTCTGGGCTGCCTGACACTGGCCGTCCTGGGCGCGATGACCGCCTGGGCCGGCGTGAAATCGCGGTTTTCCGCCTATATGCTGGCCGAATTCGCATTTGGCCGCCGCGGCGCCGCGGCGGCGAACCTGGCCGTCGCGCTGTCCCTGATCGGCTGGTTCGGCGTGATATCCAATATTTTCGCGCAAGCCGCGGATTTGCTTGTGAGTCAGACGCTCGGCCTGTCGATCCCGGCCGAGATCTACGCCGTGATCGGCAGCCTGCTGATCGTCGGGGTCACGATTTCCGGCTTCAAGGGAATCGACAAGCTGGCCCTGGCGCTGGTCCCGCTCATGGCGCTTTTCCTGATCTACGCCGCCGCGCTTTCCATCGGTAAAATCGATGGCTGGAGCCTGCCCGCGGACCAGCGCACGCTCAGCTTTTCCTCCGCCGTTTCGGCCGTAATCGGCAGCTATATCGCCGGCGTGATCATCCAGCCGGACTATGCCCGGTTCGCGCGCAACAGGCCGCACGCCATATGGTCCGCCGTCATCGCGCTGGGCGTCAGTTTCCCCGTAGTGCTCTTGCTGGCGGCCATTCCCAGCGTCGCCATGGGGCAGTCGGATCTGTTCCTGATCATGCTGGGGCTGGGAATCGGCGTTCCGGCCTTCATCCTGCTGCTGCTCGCCTCATGGTCCTCCAATGTTCTGTGCCTGTATTCCGCCGGGCTTTCGGTGGCGACCATATTGAAGCGGGTGGATTTGCGGACGATCCTTCTGGCGGCGGGGACCGCCGGGACGGCGCTGGCGATGCTGCACGCGCAGGATTACCTCACCCGCTACCTCATTCTTCTGGGCATCGCGCTGCCCCCGATCGCCAGCATCTATGCGTCCGAAGCGCTGCTGTTCCGGGACGCGTTCTCGCTGGAGGCCCTGAAGACGGAGTCCGCGGTCAGCTGGCCGGCCTTCGCCGCATGGGGCGGCGCAGTGGCGGCCGGATACGCGGCCTATTCGGAGCGGGCGAGCTTCACCGGCGTCGCGGCGCTGGATTCCATCCTCGCCGCCTTCATGATCTATGCCGGGCTGGGCTATGCCCGCCGCGCCGCTGCGCGGCGCTCCGGACGGGCCGCCTGAAGCGCGCGGGCGACTACCCGAAAGGGTAGGGGGGCGAACCCCCGGACTATACCGATCTCCTTTGAGTCTATCCGAAACGCTGATGGCGAAATTCGCCTGAGACGCGCAAGACTCGCCCGTGAACTGACATCGCGCCTTAAGGGGAGGACAAATCGATGAGCCTGACGGGAGTTTGGTCGAACAGCTACGGTTCGGTGATGAATTTGAGCCAGTTTGCCGGCGGTCTGATCGCCGGAACCTATTCATCCTCAACCGGGTCCACCGGAAAATACTATGTCGCCGGGATGGCCGGACCATCCGACCCCACGCCGTCGCTGGGCCAGAGCGCGGCGCTCTCCATCTACTGGCGGTCCTATACGGGCGGGCAGGGCGACCCCAGCTGGCACTGGGTTTCCGGCCTCAGCGGCCAGTTGAACACCAGCGGCTCTCAGCCGACGCTCTACCTGATGCATGCCATGGTCGCGACGGACAATTTCCCGAACGTCGCCAATGTCGGCACCTATATCGACAAGCTAATCTACACGCCCAAACAGGGTGAGACGGACAGCTCCATCAAGGACGCGCTCAGCGAGGGCGCGAACGGAACCGACCCGATCAGCGGCGTCTGGGTCTGTAACGAGGAGCCCGGCACGATCATGCAGCTGAGCGTCAGCGGCCCCAGCACCGGCTATGTCACGGGCGATCTGGCCAGCGCCGCGGGGCGCTATGTTCTGGTCGGCTTTACCGATGTGGACGCACAGTCGGGCGGCATCGCCCGTCAGGGTCTCTCGGTCAGCGTCGGGGTCGGCGACGCCGGCGTCTGTATGAGCATGGCGGGCAGTCTGGATTTCTCGACCGGGGTGATGACCCTGACGGTCTATGCCAGCCGCGGCACGTCCGCCGACACGATCTATACCCAGACACAGGTCTCTCAGTGGACCTTTACCAAATCATCCGACGATTGATTCCACCGCAGGGGAGGCGAGGGACATGACCCATCAATTTAACAGGAAAGCAGCTTTTCTCGCGGCGGCGGTTTCGGCGTTGCTGCCGGCGGCCTGTGCGACGGGGGGCGAGGCGCCGCCGGATACGGGCGCCATGCTGACCGTGCCCATGAAACTCGGCCAGATGGCCGATTACGGCGCGACGCCCTGGTACACCGATGCGATCACGCTGGGCTCCAGCCCCATGCATCTGGCGATCGACAGCGGCGCGAATTTTTTCTGGGCCACGTCAGACAAGTGCCAGACCACCGCCTGCAACGCGCATCTGAAGGTGAACACCACGCAGCCCGGTTTCACCTGGATCGATACCAGCTCGACCAAGCGCTCGTTCGGACCGTGGGGCGACATGTATACCTGGACCGGCTCGGTCCCGGTCGGGATCAATGGCGTTTCATATCAGGCGAGCAATTTCTTTGCTTCGGTTCAGTATGAGGGGCCGAAATTCGAATATCTCGCCTGGGGCGGCGGGATCGGCATGCCCTCGACCTCCACCTGGGTGGAACAGGGGTCAGGCTTCCTGATGGGCGAATTGTTCAAATCCGGCGTTCTGGCCCAGCCGGAGTTCGCCATGGTGACCGAACCCTCGACGGGGACGGGCTATACCTATCTGGGCGGGCCGGGGGATCCCTCCCAATATGTCCAGCAGACCGAGGCGCGGCTGGCCCCGAAAAAGGCGGCGATCGGTTATCTCTGGGGAACCGAGCTGGCGAACGTCTTTCTGGGGGGAACGCCGCTTCCCGCGCTTCAGGGGCAGACCTTCTTCCTCGATTCCGGTTCGTCCCGGTTCAAGGGCGATGCGCAATATCTCTATCCGATCATGACTCCGCTCTCGCAGATGACGGGGCCTGACGGACAGCCGATCTTCACGCGCACCTATGACGAGAACGGCAACTGGACGGGTCTTTATTACACCAAGGGCGGACCCTCTGATTACCAGTTGCCGGACGTGACGCTGAACATGGGCGAAACCTGCTACGGCTATTCAGCCTATCAGCTTCAGATCACCCTCTCGCCGGAGCAATATTCCTACTATGTGCAGGAAGGCGACCAGGCGGGGAAATGGGCGCTGGCTTTCCACCGGCTCGACGGGGTGGGCGGCCTGCTGGTCGGGTCGACCTTCATGGACCTGGTCTATTCCCGCTTCACTTACGGCCTCGCGCCGGAGGGGCAGTTGATCCAGAGCGATATGTATCTCTACCGGAAGAGCGGCGGCGCGCAGCCCAAGACCTATACCTGCATCTATACCGATACGGGCGAGGCCGTGCCGGCCGAGGAGCTGGCCCGGCGGGGTCCCGATTCCTGAAAGCGCCGCCAGCGCGCGATACCGGGGCGGTTGAGTACGGGACATCTCACTGCGGGGAGGCCGTCCCGGTATCGCAGCCTGGCGCGGCGTTGACGCCCACATTAACGAACCATTGTTGCCCCGCCTCCCGGCGGCGTTGGACAAGTTCGTCCTGCATCTCGAACATGCCGGGCAGCGGGTCGCGGGCGGCGGCGGGCATGTCGCCGATATGCAGATAGGACTGACCGTCGGAATAGGGACGCCAATGCGGGCTGTTTCGGCTCTCCGGCGTTCCGGTTCTGGCGAAAGACGCCCAGTAATCCATCATCGCCGAAGAAAGCGCCGCTTCCCCATCGCCCTCCGGAACCGGCCAGTTGGGCGGGAACGCCGCCTCATTGCCCGTCTTGCCGAAAACAAAGGGCAATTCGCTGGCGTGGAAGGCGCAGAGATCACGCGCCCGGGCCGCCGGGTAGCAATGGTCGAAGATATAGAGATAGGCGGGCAGGCCGTCCGAAGACTGTTCGCGGATCATGCGTTCCACGGCCCAGCCATAAATGGCGTCGCGCAGCGTATCCAGCATCGATTGTCCGATGTCGGATGCCGGATAAAGGTCCAGAAATGCGTTAGCCAGATCGCCATAACCGCAGCGAATGGCGGCCTCATAGGCCGCCGCGTCCTCCGGCTCCGGCGGCAGGAAAATCCTCTGGGAGCGCAGTTCGCCGCTATTGAACCCGGCCAGTAAAGGCGTCCTGGCCTGCGCCTCGTCCTCGAACGCCTCGATCACTTGTCGGGGAAGCGACCAGCCGTCGATGGTCCCCTGACTGGGGAAACGCTTCCTGGCGGCGGCGTCCGTCAGGGTTTGCGCATCCATCGCGCGCAGGTCTTCGACGCCGGGATGGCCAAGGCCGGCGGCCAGCTTCGCGCCGATCGCTTCCGCTGACGGCAAGCCATGGGCGGAGCGGGTGAGGTCCGGCACGGCCCGGATATTTGGACTTTGCGCGATGGCCTTGTGAAACAGGCCGCGGGCCAGCGGGCTGCTCATCAGATAGGTGACGCTCAGCGCCCCAGCGGATTCCCCCATGATCGTGACATTATCCGCATCACCGCCGAACGCGGCGGCGTTCTCCTGGACCCAGCGCAGCGCCGCGATCTGGTCCAGCAGGCCATAATTGCCCGATGCGGCGTTCGGCGACTCCGCGCTCAAACCGGGATGCGCCAGCCACCCCAGAACGCCGAGGCGGTAATTGATCGAGACGAGCACAATTCCACGGCTCGCCAGCTCCGCCCCGTCATAGAGCGGCTCGGCGGCGCCGCCAATGCGCAGGGACCCGCCATGTATCCAGACGATGACGGGCGCGTTTTCCGCGTCTTCCGGCGCCCAGACATTCAGGCTCAGGCAATCCTCTGAAGCGGACTGCGGCGGGTCGTAATAAATGCTGGTTGGCGGAATCGCCGGCTGGATACAGCTGGGCCCGAAAGCCGAGGCATCGCGCACGCCCTCCCAGGACGGCGCGGCTTGCGGGGCGCGCCAGCGCAACGGGCCGACCGGCGCCGCGGCGTAGGGAATGTTCTTAAAGACCGTCAGCCCGTCTTTCTGGACGCCTTCAACGCGGCCTTGCGCCGTTGCAACAATCGGGTTGGCCGCCGGCGCTTCCGCCGCGGCCCCCGCCGCACAGGCGGCAAGGGCAGGCAGGACAAGGACGCGGCAGATCGCGCGAACCGCACGAAACACGCGGGTCAATCCGGGCAGTCCAGACATGTCAGCCTCCCTGTAGAGCGCGCTCCAGCAGGCGCTGGAACGCCGTAACCGTCGCCGCGACATTCTCGCCGGACACACAGCGTTCATCGTCCTCCGCCACGTGATGAAAGCGGTGAACTCCGAAAACGCCGGCGACCGGGGCATAGCCCGCTTCGATGATATTGGTCAGTTCGCCGGCCGAAAGCTGATCGCTTCCATAAGGCGCCTCCAGTCCCGCCAGGCCGGAAAATTCCTTTCTCGCGGCAGGAAGAAGTCCGGGGCTGACCACCAGATAGCGTTGGGAATCCGTGCCGGGCAGCGGGCTGCGCGACCCGACCCCGTCATGCCAGTCGCGCGAGGCGAGATTGGCCCCCAGATGGAGCCAGAACGCGGTCTTGTCCGGGGGCGGCGCCACGTTGTGCAGCAATTCCTCGGCGCCCAGATACTGGTATTCGTGACCGCTATTGCACACGAAGGCGAGGTCGTAACCCGGCGCCGCGCGGCCCGCCCAGCGGGCCAGGTGAAGCCATGCGGCGATGCCCCCGCCGCGCTCCCCCGCGCAGGTGAACCAGCCCGAGCGCGGCGTGGAGACGACCAGCCAGCGGCCATGGCCGCGGTCCAGCTTCCCGACCAGATTGAAGGCCTGTCTGCGCCCGCCTTGTCCGGTCAGCCTCAGGGTGGCTTCCCGGCCTTCCATGGCCGCGGCGAAGAAAGGCGCGGCGTCTTCGGGCGCCAGCAAAGCCATGGGCTTTGGGTAAAGCGACTCACGGCCATCGGTGTTCAGCGCGATGATCTTGCCGGTCGGCCCGTTGGTGACGATGACGCAAGCGGCCGCGCCCCCGGCGAAAGCGGCGTCCACGGGTTTGCGGACCGGCTCCCAGAACATGGACGACCAGCGGCCGGCGGGCAGGTCGATCAGCGCAATGGCGCCTTGCAGCGGCTGTGCGGCGAGTCCCTGCGCGTCCACCCGCACGATGGGGGCGGTTATCCCCTCCGCCGGGGTGGACTGCACAATCGGTTGCGGCCACAGCGCGGCCCTCGCGTCACCGGCTGCAAGGTCTGCCTGTTCGGCTTCAAACCAGGGCGCGGAGAAATACTGGCGGTCTGTTTTAAAGCCTGCCCTGGCAAGTTCGGCCTCCAGCCACGCGCCGCAGGCCTCATCGCCCGGACCACCCGATTGTTTGCCGCCGAACCCGATATATCGCTGCAAATCGGCGACGACGGCTCCGGCATGGTCCGGCGCGGCTGTGGCCAGATTGCTCCCGGCGATCAGGGGCGTGGCGGCCGAGGCGGCCAGAAAGCGCCGGCGCGTCGTCGTGCCTTCCCCGGCACGGCGTGTCTGATCAGTCATCGATATTCCTCCGGAATGTTTCTGGAAGGAAGACAATGCCGACCACCGCGGTCATCCCCGCGACCAGCACCGGGTACCACAGCCCATAGTGAATATTGCCCGTTGCGGCGACCAGCGCGAAGGCGGTGGTCGGCAGGAAGCCGCCAAACCAGCCATTGCCGATATGATAGGGCAACGACATCGAGGTGTAGCGGATGCGCGCCGGGAAAAGCTCAACCAACATCGCGGCCAGCGGCGCGTAGGACGCGGTCACCATCAGCATGATTGTCACGATGATCGCGATAACCAGCGGCCGGTTGATTTTCTGCGGATCGGCCTCGCTCGGATATCCCGCCGCGATCAGTTGTGCGCTGATCCGGCCCTGGAAATCCTCGATCTCCGCCGCCAGTTCGGTTTCGCCCTGACTTGCGGGGTCGGGAACGGTGATGACCGTCTGGCCGATCCGCACCTGCGCCGGTGTTCCGGCCGGCGCGTCCGCATTGGAATAATTGATGCCGTTGCGGGCCAGATAGGCTTTCGCGATATCGCAGCTGGTCTCGTCAAACGTGTTCTTCCCGACCGGGTCGAACTGGAAAGAACACTCATCTGCATGAGCGACCACGGTGACCGGCGCATCCCGCACCGCCCGGGCGAAATCCGGATTGGCCGCGTTGGTCAGCGCCTTGAAGAGCGGAAACAGGGTCAGGGCGGCGAGAACGCACGCCGTCATGACGATTTTCTTGCGCCCGATCTTGTCGCTCAACCAGCCGAAGAACACGAAGGTCGGCGTGGCGATGATCAGCGCGATGACCAGCAGGATATTGGATGTCGCCGGATCGACGTCCGCGATGCGCTCCAGATAGAACAGCGTATAGAACTGCCCCGTATAGCCAATGACGCCCTGCCCGGCGACGGCTCCGAAAAGGGCGATCAGCACGAATTTCAGGTTGGACCAGCGTCCGAAGGCTTCCCTCAAGGGCGTTTTGGAGGTCGAGCCTTCGTCTTTCATTTTCTGGAAAACCGGACTCTCGGCCAGTTGCAGCCGGATCCAGAGCGAGATCGCCAGAAGAAAGATCGAGAGCAGGAACGGGATCCGCCAACCCCAGTCGGCGAATGCTCCTTCCCCCATCACCGTGCGCAGGCCGATCACCAGAAGCAGGGCGGTGAAAAGCCCGATGGTCGCGGTGGTCTGGATGAAGCTGGTGAAAAAGCCCCGCCGGCCCTTTGGCGCGTGCTCGGCCACATAGGTCGCGGCTCCGCCATATTCCCCGCCGACGGCCAGGCCTTGCAGCAGGCGCAGCGCGACAAGGATGATCGGCGCGGCAATGCCGATGGCGTCATAGCTGGGCAGGAAGCCGACCGCGAAGGTCGACAGGCCCATCAATCCCATCGTGACCAGAAACGTGTATTTGCGCCCGACGATGTCGCCCACGCGCCCGAAGACGATGGAGCCGAACGGCCGGACGGCGAAACCGGCGGCGAAGGCGGCCAGCGCCAGGATGAAGGCTGTCGTTTCGTTGACGCCGGAAAAGAATTGCGTGGAAATATACCCGGCCAGCAGGCCGTAGAGATAAAAATCAAACCACTCGAACATGGTGCCCAGCGATGATGCCAGGATAACCATGACCTTGCTCTGTTTCGGGTCATGAGTGGCCGGCGCCGCGTTTTCCCCGACAGCCATAAGCGTTCCTCCCCATTTATGGTCTGGCCGGTCTTGCGCCGGCTTTCAGACCTTGATTGCCGCGGTCTTGCTTATGATCCCTGTTTCATGGATGCGCCTCGATCCGCGTCGTTTCGTGAAATATTATTCGTTCGCTCTCTTGTGAGTTAATGCACGAAACGCGACGTGCGCCAAGCCGTCGCGGTCCGGGTTCATTCGATCAGCCGGTTTCCTGTTCCGGCCTGCCGCAAATCCTGTAGAAGCCCGCGGCCATGAAATGCGCCATGCGCGCCTTGACGGCCGCGTAGTCGCTGGATTTGCACAATCCGCCGGACAGCTTGTCGATCCGCCCCGTGCGCGCCAGCGTCAGCATCAGCGCGCCGGACACAAAGTGGTAGCTCCAGAAAATATCTTCTTCCGCGGCGTCCGGCAGGGCCTGTTTCAACAGCTCGATAAGGCGCAGGACCACCGGATCGAAATGCTGATCCATCATGTCGGCGCCCCATTCCGGCGTGTTGGCGACCTGGGCGCTCAACGCGCCGTAATTGCGCCATCCCTCGCCCCCTTCGATATAGAGATCGAGGTCGGTATCCAGGAAGGCGTGAAGCGCGCCCTCGACCGTGGGCTTGCCGCCGGTCTCCGCGTCATAGGCGTCCAGTGCCTTCATGCGGCGCTCGCTGGTCACCGCGGCGCGGCGCGCGAAAACCGCATCGAACAATTTCTGCTTGTCGTCGAAATAATAGTTCAGGAGCGTGTGGTGAACGCCCACGCGCTTGGCGACGTCCTTAAGCGTGACGCCGTGCAAGCCATTCCTTGAAAACAGGTATTCCGCCACATCGAGAATTTGCTCGATGGTTTCGGCGCGTTTCTCCGCCTTGGTCTGGCGTTTGCGCTGCGGATTAGGATTTGCTGGCAAGATAACCCCTTTCCCGCCGCCTTTGCTTTTCGGGAGCGAAGGCTACCGCATTGTTCATAAACAGTTGAATTTTAACCGCAACCGGACAGGCCGCGTGTTCCGCCCCAGGCGCCGGAAAGAACGCTTCATTCGCGCTGGTAAATTCAGAAACCATCCTTTCGGGGATAGCTCCCGGCTTGGAGGGGCGCAAGTCATTCACACTCTTGTCAGTGAATATTATTTTCAGTAGCGTGCCGGGAATAGTCGGCAACAGACCGGCTAATGGGGAGGATAAGGTTATGAAATACGTGCTGTTTGCGTCCGCGTCTGCGGTCGCGTTTCTTGCTTCGCCAGCCGCCGTTATGGCGCAGACCGCGCCGGACCAGTCCGGTGAAACCCGGACACAAACGGGCGCGGCGGACGAAATTGTCGTGACGGCGACCCGCCGTGAAATGAACCTTCAGGACGTGCCGCTCAGCGTGACCGCCTTCACGCAGGAAGAGCTGACCACCAAGGGGATTGTCGGTTATGAGGGGCTGGCGCTCGAAACGCCGGGCGCGGTACTCAACAAACCGACCGCGAACTTCAATACATTCTCCGTGCGCGGCATCGCCACGAACGGCTACCAGGCGAACCTGCAGAACTCGGTCGCGGTCTATATCGACGAATTGCCGATCTCGGCGAACGGCAACTCCACCCAGCTGGACTCGACGCTGTTCGACGTTGAACGGGTGGAATTCCTTCGCGGTCCGCAGGGCACGCTGTTCGGCTCAGGCTCGCTGGCCGGCGCGGTTCGTATCATCACCAAAAGCCCTGATCTGAATGATTTCGACGCCCAGGCGCTGGTCGATTTCGGCCTGACGGACGGCGACTCGTTCCGTCAACGCTATAACGGAATGGTCAATATCCCGCTGGTCGAGGACAAGCTGGCGCTCCGCGTCGTCGGTTTCTACCGGAACGAGGAAGGCTGGGTCGAGAACATCGGCACCGGCGAGGATAATGCGAACACGCTGGAGAACTGGGGCGGCCGCGCGGTCCTCCTGTGGGAGCCGACCAGCAAGGCGTCCGTGCGCCTGATGGCCCTGCATGAGAAAAGCGAGCCCGAAGACTCCCAGCTCATAAACCCGAATCTCGACCCGGACCGCGAAACGCGGAACACGCGCCGGCCGGACGTCTTTGGCGGGGATCTCGACTCCTATAACGCCACGTTCGAGTACGATCTGGGCTTCGCGAATTTCACCAGCTCGACAACTTACTCCTACTACGCGCAATCCTTCATCATCGATCTGGACGCCACCTTCGGCGGCGCGATTCCCTTTGCTCTCGACGCCTTCGCCTATGACAAGGCGTTCGTCGAGGAGGCGCGGCTGGTTTCCAGCGGGGACAGCCGTCTGCAATGGATCGTGGGCGGGTTCTATTATTACAAGCGGCGGGACACGGACCTTTTCTACCGCTCCGACCCCGCCTTCCTTGACGCATTCGGGATGACCGGCCTGCCGGACGAATATTACCAGCGCGCCTTCAACCACACGAATTCGGAAGAGATCGCCGCCTTTGGCGAGGCGACCTATAATTTCAGCGACCGCTTCTGGCTCACGGGCGGCTTGCGCTACGGCTCTCTGGACGTCCAGAGCTTTGCCGAGGGCGGCTATAACAGCAACTATCTGACCAACGCGCTCTTCGGTATTCCCGGTCCGCTCACGGTTACCCAGATCCAGCCGGCGACGGGAGAAAAAGGCACCGAAAAGGGCTTCTCCTACAAGCTGAGCGCATCATTCAAACCGGTCGACAATGTCACGACCTATGCGACTTATTCGACCGGCTTCCGCGCGCCGGCGGTCAATGCGCGCGCCGGCCTTCCCAGCTCCGTCGACCCGAACGACATCATCATTCCCGACGGGGCGTCTTCGGATGATCTGAAGAACTATGAAATCGGCGTGAAGGGGAACTGGTTCAACGGCAAGCTGTCGGCCAATCTCGCCGCCTATTATATCGACTGGAGCAATATCCAGGTTCAGGCCAACCGCGTGTCCGACCAGGTGCAATTCGCCACCAATATCGGCGGCGCCACCAGCAAGGGCATAGAGTTCGAGATGACCGCAAGGCCGGTCGATGGACTGAGCATCGGTCTGAACGGCTCGTTCAACGATTCCGAAGTCACGGACCTTACCCCTGAAGAGGCGGCGATTTCCGGCGCCGTGAAGGGAATCCAGCTGGCCTTCCCGGAGTTCCAGGGCGGGGCTTACCTGACTTATACCAGACCGCTTACCGCGACCGTGGACGGTTTCCTTTCAGTCAATGCGCGTCACGTTCAGGGATATCCGAACCAGTTCCCCAACGTGCCGGGTCAGCCGGGCGTGCAATCGCCCACATACGCGCCGACCGAAGCCTATGAGACCGTGAACATGTCGGCCGGGGCCGATTTCGGCGATCACTTCAAGGCGACCTTGTATGTCGAGAACGCCTTCGACGATCACTCGCTGATCTATTCCCATCCGGAAGGCTTCGCCGACGCCCGGTTCAGCACGCTGCGGCCGCGCACATTCGGCGTCCGGCTGAACTATAAATACTGATCGATGACGGCGCGCTCGCCATCGATTGAAGCCTCCGATACGCCCGCCTCAGGCCCCGCCGCGACGGCGCGGCCGGGCGGGCGCGCCTGGTGGACGCTGGGCATGTTGTGCTTCGTCTATGTCCTGAACTTTCTGGACCGCCAGCTCCTGTCGATCCTGGCCAAGCCGATCCAGGACGATCTGGGCGTCACGGACGGTCAGCTGGGCCTGATCGGCGGGCTTTATTTTGCGCTCTTCTATTGCCTGATCGCCATTCCGGTCGGGTGGCTGGCGGACAAGACCAATCGCGTCCGCGTTCTGGGCTTTGCCTGCTTTCTGTGGAGCGCGGCGACCATTGCCTGCGGCCTGTCGCGAAACTATCCGCAGCTTGTCATCGCCCGCATGACCGTCGGCATCGGCGAGGCGGGCGGCGTGCCGCCGTCCTACGCCATTATTTCGGATTATTTCCCCTCCGGCATGCGGGGGCGGGCGCTTGGCCTTTATAATATGGGGCCGCCGATCGGCGCCGCCCTCGGGGTGGCTTTCGGCGCCTCCATCGCGGCGGCGTTCAGCTGGCGCGATGCGTTCGTCTCGATCGGCATTGTCGGCGTGGTGACCGCGCTGGCGGTTCTGGTCTTTGTCCGCGAGCCCAAACGCGGCGGCCTCGACGCCGGACCGGTCGCCGATACGCCCGCCCCCGCGCCGGCGCCGGCCGCCGCGCCGCCGCAGGAAAGCTTTCGCGCGACCTGCAAGATGTTCTTTGCGCATCCCTCGCTGCGGCTCATCGCGTTTGCCAGCGGCGCCACGCAGTTCGTGACCTATGCCGTGATCAATTTCACCACGCTCTTCCTGATGCGTGAAAAGGGCATGACGCTGGGCGAAATCGCCATCTATTACGCGTTGTTGCTGGGGCTGGGCGTCAGCGCCGGCATGTATGTGTCCGGGCGGCTGGTCGACTGGCTGTCGCGGCGCACGAAAGCGGCCTACGCCTATGTCCCGGCGGCGGGCCTCGTGGTCGCGGTGCCGTTTTTCATCGGCTTTGTCTGGGCGCCCACATGGCCCCTAGCCATGGCGTTCCTCACCGTGCCGACGGTTCTGAATTATTTCTACCTGTCGCCCGCCGTGGCGCTGGTCCAGGAAGGGGTCAAGCCGAACCAGCGAGTGCTGTCGGGGGCGCTTTTGCTGCTGGTGATGAATTTGATCGGTCTTGGCTTGGGGCCGACCTATCTCGGGGCGGCCAGCGATTTCTTCCGCGACAGCCATCCTGACAATTCACTGCAGATCGCCTTCTATACGCTCATCCCGTTCTATTTTCTCGCGATTGCGCTCTTCCTCTGGTTGGGCCGCATTCTGAGCCGCGAAACCGAAGCCGGAGGACGCTCCCGATGACCCTGCTATCCCGTATCGCGCCTGCCCTGTCGGCGGCCATTCTAGTTGCGGCGACCGCCGCCTGCGCCAGCACCGCCGAAAGCGGCGATGCTGTTGTCGACACCGCATCGGGACCGGTCCGGGGCGTGGCCCGGGACGGCTTGAAGATTTTCAAGGGCATCCCCTTTGCCGCGCCGCCCACCGGCGAAGCGCGCTGGACGCCGCCTGCGCCGGTCCCCGCGTGGGATGATGCGTTCGACGCCAGCGAATTCGGCAATGCCTGCATGCAGCCCCGCCGGCGTGGCTTCAGCATCTATGCCGATTCATCGCTGCCCGACACGAGCGAGGATTGCCTGAATCTGAATGTCTGGGCCCCGGAAAACGCCGCGAACGCGCCGGTTTTTGTCTGGATTCACGGCGGGTCGCTGACCAGCGGCGCGGGCAGCCAGTCCCTCTATAACGGCGCCGAGTTCGCCAAGCGCGGCATCGTCTATGTCTCCATCAATTACCGCCTCGGCGTTCTGGGTTATCTGGCCCATCCCGAACTCAGCGCGGAATCGCCGGACGGCGTCTCCGGCAATTACGGCCTCCTGGACCAGATCGCCGCGCTGGAATGGGTGGAGGACAATATCGCCGCGTTCGGCGGCGATCCGGACAATGTGACAATTGCCGGCGAGTCGGCGGGCGCCCTCAGCGTCACCTATCTGATGACCGCACCGGCGGCGCGCGGCCTGTTCGACAAAGCGATTGCGCAGAGCGCCTACATGCTCTCCACGCCCGAACTCAAGGAGGCGAGCTTCGGCGCGCCTTCCGCGGAAACCACGGGCGCCTATGTCGCCGGAAAAGTCGGGGCGGAAGACCTTGCGGCGCTCCGCGCGATGGAGCCGCAGTCTCTGATCGAGAAGGCGGCGCAGGCTGGCTATATTCCCTGGGGCACGGTCGACGGCCTTACGCTTCCGGGGCAGCCCGTGAACGTCTTCGATGAAGGCGAGCAGGCGCCGGTTCCGGTCATGGCCGGCTTCAATAGCGGTGAAATCCGGTCTTTGCGCTTCCTCCTGCCCAAGGCGCCGTCGAACGCCGAAGACTATGAAGCGGCAATCCGGAAAGGCTATGGCGATCTCGCCGGCGCCGCCCTGGAACACTATCCCTCACGGGACATCGACGAGGCGATGCTCGCCGCCACCCGCGACGCCATGTATGGCTGGACGGCGGAGCGCCTTGTCCGCAAGCAGGGGGAGATCGGTCAGCCCGGCTTCCTCTACATTTTCGATCACGGCTATCCCGCGGCGGACCAGAACGGGCTCAACGCCTTCCATGCCAGCGAACTGCCCTACATGTTCGGCAATCTCGACCGCATTTCAGAGTTCTGGCCGGCGCCCCCCGATACGGCGGAGGAGCGTGCGCTCTCCGAAGCGATGATCAGCTACTGGACGTCTTTCGCGCGCGATGGCGCGCCCGCCGCGGCGGATCAGCCCGCATGGCGGCCTTATGGCGCGGACGAAGCCTATATGTATTTCGCGGATACGCCTCACGGCGCGGACACCGACCTTCTGCCGGGCATGTTCGAACTGCATGAAGAGGTGATGTGCCGCCGCCGCGCGGCCGATGTCGGATGGACGTGGAATGTCGGCGTCATCGCGCCGCCATTGCCTCCGCAGGTTTCCGAATGCCAGTGACCGACGGGGCGATGCAGCCCTATGCGCTGACCCTCAACAAGTTCATCGAGCACGCCGCCAAATGGCATCCGGAGGCGGAAGTCGTGACCGGGCGCGGGGGGGACGCGGTCGACCGGACAGGATATGCGGCGCTGAAGGCGCGGGCTTTGCGGGTTTCCGCGGCTCTGGCCGGGCGCGGCGTCCTGTTCGGCGACCGCGTTGCAACGCTGGCCTGGAATACCCAGGCTCATGTCGAGGCCTGGTACGCCATCATGGGGATGGGGGCGGTTTGCCACACGCTCAATCCCCGCCTGACCGCCGCGCAGCTGGCCGCCATGCTGAACCAGTCAGAGGCGCGCGTGCTGATCGTCAGCGCCGACCTCGCCCCGCTGGCCCGCAAGATCGTGGCGGAGGCCGCCTCCGTTTCACAAATTCTTGTGATCGATGGCCCGGCGCCGGACTGGCGCGGCGAAGACCCGGACTTGTCCGTCTCCACGCTGGAAGACGCCATCGCCGGGGCTGACGGTCATGTCGTCTGGGGGGATTTCGACGAGACTTCGCCGTCCGGCCTGTGTTTCACCTCCGGCACGACAGGGTCGCCAAAGGGCGTCACCTATACTCACCGCTCCGGTTATCTTCATACGCTGCGGCAACTACAGGCCGACGTCATGGGGCTCACCGCCGCCGATGCCGTCCTGACCGTGGTGCCGATGTTCCACGCCAATGCCTGGGGCCTGCCTTTCGCCGCGCCCGCGGCGGGGGCGAAACTGGTGCTTCCCGGCCGTCTGGCGGACGGCGCCAGTCTGGCGCGCCTGATCGAATCCGAAGGCGTGACGATGGCCGTCGGCGTGCCCACTGTCTGGCTTGGTCTGCTGGAGCATGTCGAGGCAACCGGCGGCGACCTGCCAACGCTCAAGCGGATCATGGTGGGCGGCGCCGCCCTGGCGCCCGCCCTGATGGACCGGATAGAGCGGCGGCTGGGCGTGGCCGTTCAGACCAGCTGGGGCATGACCGAGCTTTCGCCGCTGGGCGTCAGCGCGGCGCCCGGCGACAGCGACCGCAAGGCCTGGATGTCAGGCCGACCGGCGGTCGGCGTGGACCTCCTGCTGACCGACGCGGAAGGGGAGCCTCTGGCGGATCAGCGCGCCGCGGAGGGGCATCTGCGGGTGCGGGGCTCCGCCGCGATAGAGCGTTATTTCGGCCATGATGAAGCGGCGACCGACGAAGAGGGCTGGTTCGATACCGGCGACCTTGCCCGGATAGACACCCGCGGAAACCTTATCATCACGGGCCGCGCCAAGGATCTGATCAAGTCGGGCGGCGAATGGATAAATCCGTCAGAGATCGAGGCCATTGTCGGCGCCCTGCCGCAGGTCTCGCAGGCCGCCGTAATCGGCCGGTCGGACGAAAAATGGGGCGAGCGTCCAATCCTCCTGGTCGAGCTGGCGGAGAACCAGTCCGTGACCGATGACGAATTGCTGGAGCCGTTGCGCGGCCGCGTGGCGTCGTGGTGGCTCCCCGATGCGGTCATGCGGCTGGACAACATGCCGCTGGGACCGACGGGCAAAATTGACAAGCTTCGCCTGAGGTCAGACTACAGGGATGCGTCCAGCGCCGAGGGTCAGTTTTCCGGCAAGCGGGCGGCTTCCTGAGCGGCATTGCTCTTGATCGGTGACGGAAAAGCTCAAGTTTTGTCTTCTGATGATGCGAAATCCGGGCGCAAGCCCCAGACAAGGGCGGAGCGCCGCGCTGAATCCATAGAGCTTATCCTCGATTCAGCCGAGGCCCTGTTCTCCAGGCGCGGTTTCTATGGCGTTACGCTGAAGGACATCGCCAAGCACGCCGATGTTCATCACACGCTGATCCATTATTATTTCGACGACAAGAAAGCCCTGTTCGACGCGGTGTTTTCCCGCCGCGCCCCCGTCTCGAGAGAGCGCCGGATGAAGGCGCTGGACGAATACGAAAAGTCGGCGAACGGCAAGCCGACCGTGGAGGGCGCGCTGCACGCCTTTCTGGATACCGATTTCGATCTCTATATCGAGGGCGGAAAGGCGTGGAAGAATGCGCTCGCCGTCGCCGCGCAAGTGGCGAACACCCCCGAATGGGGGGCCGAGCTGATGGAAAAGCACTTCGATTCCGTGGTCTTGCGCCTGATCGATATTCTCAAGAAGGCGCTCCCCGACTGTTCGGAGGAAGACATTTTCTGGGGCTATCACTTCGTGACCGGCGCGCTCATGCTGACGCTGGCGCGCACGGGCCGGATCGACAAACTCTCCGGCGGCGTCTGCGACTCCGATGACTTCCCGGCCGTCAAGGAACGCATGGCCGAGTTCATGGCGGCCGGATTCCACGCCGTCTGTGAAGAGCGGAAATCAGACCGCGCGACCTGAAAAGCGCCCGCCGCGAGACCGGGGCCTATGTTGCGGTCTGAGTCCTATTGCCGGGGCGGGTGGCCGAACTTGGGGGAGGGGATGTTGAACAGGATCGACGCCCCGCGAATGGCAAAGGTGATCAGGGCCGCCAGCGGCGCCGCCGCGGCGGCGGCAAGGCCAAGCTCCAGCAGCCCGATATAGGCGGCCGCGCCCAGCATGGCGGCGGTGGCGTAGATATCCTGCTTCAATATCAGCGGCGGTTCGTTCAGCAGCACGTCGCGCACCACCCCGCCGAACGTGGCGGTGACCGCGCCCATGAATATCGCGATAACCGGATGCGCGCCCGCGCCCAGCGCCGATTGCGCGCCCAGAATGGCGAAGGCGGACAGGCCCAGCGCATCGGCCCAGATCAGCGCCTTGATGCGGGAATCCAGAACCGACTGGGCCAGCGTCGCCACAATGGCGCCGGCCAGGCAGATGAACACCGCCGATATGTTCTCGATCCACCAGACCGGGAAGAAGCCCAGCAACACGTCGCGGATCGTGCCGCCGCCGACGCCGGTGACAAAGGCCAGCAGGGCCACGCCGAAGAAATCCATGTCCTGCCGCAGCGCCCGCAGCGCGCCGGAAATCGCGAAGACGAACAGTCCGAAGATATTCAGGATTTCCAGGACGTTCAGGGTGCTCACGGGCGCGCTCGCTTGCGGAGAGGAAAGGGGGACCGGAACTGGTTCTAGGTCAGGCGCGCGGCCCGGCGCAATCGCGCGCGCCTAGTCCGCTTCCGCCGCCGCGGCGGCGCTGGCCCATGCCCACTGGAAATTATAGCCGCCCAGCCAGCCGGTCACGTCCACGCACTCGCCGATGAAATAGAGGCCGGAGACAAGGCGGCTTTCCATGGTCTTTGACGAGAGCTGATCGGTATCGAGGCCCCCGACCGTGACCTCCGCCGTGCGCCAGCCTTCCGTGCCGGAGGGTTGCAGGCGCCAGTCCGACAAATCCGCCGCGACCGCGTCCAGATGCGCATGGGAGAGATCGGCCATGCGCGGCGCGTCCTTCACCACGCCGCGCGCCTTCAGGCACTCCGCCAGGCGCTTGGGCAGAAGCGCCTCCAGCGCGCCGCTCAGCGACTTCATCGGGTGTTGCGCCTTCAGGTCCCGCAGGGCCGCCGCGCCGTCGCCGCCGCCGAACAGGTCGATGGAGACCGGCTCTCCGGGGCTCCAATAGGAGGAAACCTGCAGGATGGCCGGGCCGGACAGGCCGCGATGGGTGAACAGCATGGCTTCGTCGAAGGTGGCGTCTCCCGCCTGCGCGCGCACCGGACAGGCGACGCCGGAGATCGCGGCGAAGGCCTCCTTGTCCGCGCCCTCGAAGGTAAAGGGGACAAGGCCCGCAACGGGTTTGACGATACGGTGGCCGAATTGCTCCGCGAGATCGTAGGCAAAGCCGGTTGCGCCCATTTTCGGGATGGAAAGCCCGCCGGTGGCGACCACTAGGCGTCCGGCGTCCAGCGGCCCGTCCGAAGTCTGCAGCCGGAACCCCTCCGGCGTCTTCTCGACCGCGCTGACAGGGGTGGAAAGCCGCAACTCGCCGCCCGCGGCGGCCAGTTCGTCCAGCAGCATTTGGATAATCGCGCCGGAGCGTTCGTCGCAGAAAAGCTGGCCCAGCGTTTTCTCGTGCCAGCCAATGCCGTGCCGCGCCATCAGATCCAGAAAATCCTGCGGCGTGTAGCGCGCCAGCGCCGATTTCGCGAAATGCGGGTTCTGCGACAGGAAGCGTTCGGGCCGCGTATGGATATTGGTGAAGTTGCAGCGCCCGCCGCCGGAAATACGCACTTTCTCCGCCGGCTTGGCGGCGTGATCGATGACCAGAACGCGCCGCCCGCGCTGCCCGGCCAGCGCGCCGTGGAACAGGCCGGCGGCCCCGGCGCCGATCACGATGGTATCGAAAGATGTCTCGCGGGCTGTCATGGGAACAGGACTTGGCTGAAAGCCCCGGAAATGTCGACGGCGCAGCGCGCACGCGGCGCCGCTATTTCCCGTCCGGGCAGGCCGGCGGCGCCGGCGCGGTTGCGCCGCCCGCATCCTCGAAAGGCGTCTCCAGCCAGGGCGGCCCCGCTTCGCCCAGCCTCTCGGCGTAATCGTAGAGCGTGCGCAGATATTGCTGCTGGAAGGGTTTCGCGGCGTCGCATTTGAACGTCTCGGGGATCAGGGCGAGATGAAAATTGAAGCCGTCGCGCTGCGCCAGATAATAGATGCGGGTAATGTCGGACATCGCCTGATAGCTCAGCAGCACCTCCAGAGACCGGTTGGTCAGGCGGTACCAGACCGGTCTCGGCGGGTCATAATCCGGCAGTCCCCGGCCATTGCGGATGACATAGATATCCAGGCCCACTTCGAAATCGGCGGCGTCCAGCAACTGCCCCAGCTGCACCTGCGGCTGGTAGGCAAAGACCTGTGACGTCACCCCGCCATCGGCGTGCAGCTCGGTATAGGTTTCGCCATTGGCGCGCACCCGGATCGCCACCGGCGGAAACAGGCCGGGAATGGCGGAAGAGGCCAGCAATACGTCCCGGAACAATTGCAGGGAATCCGGGCGGCCGCTGACGGCGATAGCGCCGAGATCCCAGACCACGGGCCGCCCGGCGTCCAGATTGGTCGTGGCGACCAGAAGACGTCGGCCCTTCCGGTGCTCGCGGGCGACGTCTCTCATCAATTGCGGCGTGGCATAGCGATTGACCAGCGCGCGCAGCGGGGCGGCGTCGGCCAGCGCCGGACCATTGATCATGTTGGGCAGGACCGCCGCCTGATAGACGTCGGACGGACCGATTTCGGTATAGGCTTCCTTCAGTTCGGCGTCATAGCCGGTCCCCAGAAACGCCAGCGGCGCAATGATGGCGCCCGTGCTGACGCCTGTGACAATCTGGAATTCCGGGCGCGTCCCGGTTTTCGTCCAGCCATTCAGCAGGCCCGCGCCGAACGCGCCATTGCCGCCGCCGCCCGACAGCGCCAGGAAATCGATCTCCACGGTTTCGCCGCGCGCGATGCGCTCGGCGTTGCGGGTGCGGATATGGCGCAGGTTTTCCGCCGCCGATTCCTCGATCCGCGGCGGCGCGGCGTCGCCCCAGTAGCGGATCTCGTCAAAGCCGGGCACTTGCGCGCTGTCGGCCAGCGCCTCCGGCACGGCGGTTCTGATCGGCGCGGCGCAGCCGGCCAGCAGGCTGGCGCCCATAAACGCGGCGAGAATCCAGATACGCATGAAGGCTGCTCGTCTCATCGGGCGTCCGCCCTTAAAACAGCACCGCCAAGGGGCGGGGACAAGCTTGTCTGACGCATATCCGGCCTTAAAATAGTCACGCCGCCGGCAATAAAACCGTGATTTTTCCGGACCGGACGGCGGGTTTTATGATGGCCGATATCGATGTTGAAGAGGGCGGCAAGTCCGTCGATCTGACGGGGAAGCGGGTCCTTGTCGTTGAGGATGAGCTTCTGATCGGGCTGGAGCTCGAACAGAGCCTGACCGACGCCGGATGCGCTGTCGCGGGACCGGTTGAATCCGTCGATCAGGCGAAAGAATTGATAGCCGGCGCGGCGCTGGACGCCGCGCTGCTGGACGTCAATCTGAATGGCCGGCCGGTGGACGAGATCGCCGGACTTCTGGCGGACCGCGATATTCCATTCGCCTTCGCGACCGGATGGGCCGCCGATAATTTGCCGCGCCCCTTTGCCGACCGTCCCGTCCTGCAAAAGCCGTTCAGCCCGCAAGACGTTCTGGCCGTATTACGCCTTCTTCTGGACCGGCCTTCGGCGGTCTAGGCTCCGCCATTGCCGTTTGCTGAAGGCTTCAGGCGCCGCGCCAGGGCGCGATCCAGATCTTCCATCGCGTAGGGTTTTCTCAGGATCGTGAAATCGGCGGTCAGGGTCAGCTCGTCCTCGCTATATCCCGTGGTCAGGATGATCGGCAGGTCCGGCCAGGTTTCGCGCACGCGTTCGGCCAGTTCCAGACCGTTCATTCCGCCCGGCATGACGATGTCGGAAAACATGATGTCGAAATCACGGTTTTCTTCCAGCGCCGTCAGCGCCTCGGCGGCGGAGGAAACGCGGCGGCAGTCATGGCCCAGAAGCTCGACCAGTTCGCAAACCATGCGCGCGACATTGTCGTCGTCCTCCACCAGTAGCACCCGCGCCGCCCCATGCGCGGATGACGGGGCCGGGGTTTCGTCCCGCTGGCCGTCGTCAGCCGGCGCTTCCTTCGAACGCGGCAGGATCAGGCTGATCGTCGTACCTTGGTCCAGGGCGCTGTCAATCTCCGCCCAGCCGCCCGACTGGGAGGCAAAACCATAGACTTGCGACAGGCCCAGACCCGTTCCCTTGTCCACGTCCTTTGTCGTGAAGAAGGGCTCAAACGCCCGCGCCACGGTCTCTTCCGACATGCCCGCCCCCGTGTCGGTGACGGACAGGCGCACCATTTCACGGTCGCGGCCGTCCTCGGCATGAATGATGTTCTCGCCTTCGATGGTCAGGGCGCCGCCATTGGGCATGGCGTCGCGCGCATTCACCGCGAGATTCAGAATGACCAGTTCGAATTGTCCTGAATCCACCTTGATGGGCCACAGCGTTTCCGGTGTCCGCAGGGTGACGCTGATATCCTCGCGCAGGGATCGCTCCAGCAGCTCGCGCATCCCCTCGACCTGCTTGCCGGGATGGATCACCTGCGGCTTGAGTTTCTGACGGCGCGCGAACGCCAGCAATTGCCGTGTCAGGCCCGCGCCCCTGTCCACTGCCTTTTCGATGCTCTCCAGGATCATGTTGCGGCGCTCGCCGTCGGCGCTTTTCTCCAGCAGCCGCAACCCGCTGGATACGGTCATCAGAAGATTGTTGAAATCGTGCGCCACGCCGCCCACCAGCTGGCCCATCGCCTCCATCTTCTGGCTCTGCCTCAGCGCCTGTTCGGCCCGCTCGCGTTCATCAATCTGCACGCGCAGCGCATCGTTCGCGGCGGCCAGCTCGCGCGCGCGCAAATCCAGATTGGCGTTGGCCCGCCGAAGCGCGGTGTGGGCGATGCCCAGAACCACGACCACCAGCGCCGCCATGAAGACCAGCATCGCCATGACGCCATAACGGATCAGGCGGCTGATCAGCGGAATCGTCACCACGCGCAGATAGACAGCGCCAAAAACGCTTTCCCCGCGTCTTACGGGCGCGGCCGCCACGGCGCGCCCGTTCTCGAGATGCGGGGCGGCGCGGATAATATTGGTGGTCGGCAGCTCCACGTTCGGGCCGGACGTATAGGACGCCACCATCATGCCGGTTTCGTCATAGACCGCGGACGCCTCGATATCGGGATTGGCGCGCAGCGCGTTCACATAGTCCTGGGCGGTCTGGTTATCGTCGAAGGCCAGCGGCGCGCTCAGGCTGTCGGCCAGGATCTCGACCTGCACCCGCACTTCTTTCAGCTTCTGCTGTTCATAGAAACGTTCGCTATAGATCACCGTCGCCAGCCCGCCGATCAGCAGCAGGAACGCCGCGCTGAGGGCGGCGATCTCGGGAACGCGCCACAGGCGCGAACGCGGCCGGGCCGGCGCCTGGGTCATGTATCGGTCCTCCGGACGCTCACCGCGATGCCCAGCAGGCGCGAACTGACTTTCAGCCCGTGCCGGGTGGCCTGCATGTCGTCGACATGAAACCGCACACGATTGTCTATGACCTCGAAATGGATGACGCCGCGCGCCTCGTCTCCAGCCGCGCTGTCAGTCACGGTCAGCACGGGCGTCTCCCCGCTGGCGGCCAGCCCGTCAGCGACGCTCTGATAGCCGGAGCCGGACAGATAGGCGACGTGACACCCTGAATCGCGCCCGATGCGGTGCAGGCGATGGACGGAAAGCGGCCGTCCGGCGGCGGTCTGTTCCTCGACCATCCTGTCCAGCAACACGCCGAACGGATCCTCGCCGATAATGCAGATGCGAACGGGCGTGGCCGGGCTGGGAAAGGCCTCGGCGGGCCATGAAATGAAATCCGCGAAACGATAGAGGAAGGTCGCCTTGATCGGCGCTTCCAGCGACTCGCCGCTATCCTGCGCCGCGGCCTGCGGGGAGGCGGCCGCCAGGACGATCGCAAGCAAAGCCAGACCTTTGACCGCCAGCCTGACCGGGGATGCGCCTGTCAGCACCTCTAGAAACCCCACCTCAAACCCACATGAACCCCGCGGCGCGCCTCCTGCGCGAAATTGGCGGCGTCGGTTTCCGGATGGCTTTCGTCAAGCAGATTGATACCGGCCAGGGTCAGCTCCACGTCGTCGGTCACCATCCATCCTATGCGCGCATCCAGTTCCACATAACCGGGAATGGCCGGGTTGGGCAGGTCATCAATCCAGCGCAGGTCCGCGTCCAGGCGCAGGCGTTCATTGATATCCATGCGGGAATGGATTTTCGCCTGCCAGGACGGATCGTTGCCGGTGGAAGGCGGGCTGGCGATATTGGTCGCGCCCGGCTGCAGATCGAAATCCTTTTCCAGCGTGGTCAGGCCGGCGCTCAGCCGCCACCAGTCCGTTGCCTGCCAGTCGCCCCAGACTTCCACGCCATAGGTCTGGCCGTGAAGCTGGTTGAGGAATTGCGCGGGGAAACCGCCGTCTGCCGACAGGGCGGTGTTGCGCAGATCGTCATAGTCATTGAGGAAGACCGATACGGAGACGGAAGTGTTTTGCGTGGGACGGCCTCGATAACCGGCCTCATAGGCGATCAATTCCTCGCTGCCGAAATTCGGCCCGCCCAGGAATATTCCCTCCGCCACAAGGTCCCGGTCCACCCGCACCGGCGTCCGGATCGCGCGGGACGCGGCGGCCCACAGAAGCGTTCTGTCATTGGGCGTCCAGGCCAGCCGGGCGCTCGGCAGATAGTCGAAATCGGAATAGGAACTGTATTCGAATTTCACGCCCAGCGTCAGGGTCAGCGTTTCTTTCAGGCTGATCTCGTCCTGCAGGAAGAGATTGGCCAGCTCCTGATGATCCTGTTCCGGATCCAGGGTGAAGGCGCCGGGGGCGCGGAAAATATCGTGGATATAGCGATAGCCGCCGCCCCAGTTCAGTTGGTGACGGCCCAGCGGCGCCAGCGCGTTCTGGAAGAAGATGTCCGCGGTTTCCGTCTCGTCATAGAGTGCGACATCCTCCCGCGTGGAGGTGTCGTAATAGGCGCGGATCATGGTCCAGCCGCCATTATCCAGATCGTGCGTCCAGCGGCCCAGAAGATTGCCGCCGCTTAGATCGCCCGCGCCGATATTGTCGTCGAAGAAATCGCCCTGGAAGGTGAAGCGGTTGGAGCCGGCCTGCCAGTCGGTGCGGAATCCGCCGGTCACGCCGTCATAGCCGTCCATCGCGTCGCCGCCGCCCGGGGCCAGCGTATGCTCGCGATTGAAGGCGTTTGCATAGACGCGGAACGAGGCGTTTTCGCCGATCTTGCCGCCAAAGCGGGCGGTCGCGGTGCGGTCCAGAGACCCGTAAGTGCCGCGCGCGGCCCAGCCCTGCGTATCGGCGGAATTCTTGGTGATGACGCTGATCACGCCATTGACCGCGTTCGCGCCCCACGTCGCGCCGCCGGGGCCGCTGATCACCTCGATGCGGCGCACGTCCTCCAGCAGCACGTGTTCTTCGTCCCAGAAGACCCCGGAATGAAGCGGCGCATAGACGCTGCGCCCATCGATCACGACCAGCAGCTTGTTCGCGGTTTCAACCGAATTGAACCCGCGCGCGGAGATGGCGTATTGCGAGGCGCTGTCCCGCGCGACGTGAAGGTTCGGGGCCAGGCGCAACGCTTCGGGAAGGCTGGTCACGCCGGAGCGGCGTATTTCCTCGGGCGTGATGACATAGATCGCGGAGGGGGCTTCGCTGATCGGCTCGCGGCGGCGGGAGACGGAGAAAATTTCCAGCCGGGCCAGTTCCTCGATGGAATAATCGCGGAGATCCTCGACCTGCGCCGCCGCTGCCGGGGCGGGGGAAAGTAGCGTCGCGGCCATGGCGGCGGACAGCGCACACATCGCTGTGCCGTGCAGGCGATTTGCCCGGAAAATCATACGCTTCCCCCCACGGTCCCGCGCTCCCCTTAAGAACCTTGATTACCCGCGATCTGGAAATGCGGATAAAACTGACCGTAAGCCTATACGTGTCGCGGCGGGGAAGGTTCCTGCGCAATGGCGCCTGCGCCGGGAAAGCGTTCCGTCAGGCGGATTTTCGCGTCAGCCCGGCGGCCAGAAACCCGGCGGCGAGGAGGACGGCGGACAGATTGACCGCCAGCGCCGCATCTTGCGCCGCATAAGCTCCGAAAAGGATGGCGTGACACAGCGCGACGCCCGCCAGCGCCGCCGCTGACGCCAGCATCAGGATCCGGACTGTCCGGTCCTGATTCATAAACAGGGAAAGACCGGCCGCCGCCGCCATGACCGCCCAGAAACAGCCCGCGGGAGATAGCGGCAGGACCAGCGCCGCAATGGCCGACAGGGCCAGCGCCACGGGCGCGCCCCAGACAAAGCCGGACCACAGCCTGTTGATGACGTCCTTCTTGCCGCGCTTGGCCAGCCAGATATTGATCCCGGTCACCGAAACCACGCTCAGCGCCAGCCCGAAAATCCCGTAGAAAACCTTCGAAAGCATCCCGCCAAACTGGCCGAAATGCGCCTGATACACGGAGAAAATGACCTGTTGCCCGGCCTCGCCGTCTGCGAAACCGGCCGGGCCGAGATAGTTTCCGGCCGCGTCGAAGCGGTATTGTTCGGCATAGATCAGGCGGCCCGGATGGGTGGCGCCGATAATCATGTATTGCTGCGGCGTGCCGGCGTCCTCGATGGTCAGATAGAAGGGTTCGGCCTGCGGCGCTATTTCGTCCATCCGGGTCAGCGCGGCGCTGAGGCCGACCGGCTCCATGTCCTGCGCCAGCGCGGGTTCCGCGCCATAGAGCGCGGCCATGGCCTGTGTCCGGTCGCCGTCAAAATAGGTCTGCGAAAGCGGCCCCATGACCAGGCCGAAGAAGCCGAAAAACGCGCCTGTCACGGCGATCACAAGGTGAAACGGCGCGCCCCAGACGCTCAGCCGGTTATGGATGTCGGTCTGTTCCAGCTGCCGCGATCCGCCCAGCCGCAGATTGAACGCATCCTTGAGGATGCGGGGATGGGCGAAGAAGCCGGAAACGATCAGCCCGCAAAGGATCGCCCCGAACGCGCTGACGAAAATCATCCCGATATTGCGCGGCAGGTGCAGGTAAAGGTGCAGATTGACCAGCATATCGGTCCATTCATGCGCCACTTCCGCGCCCAGCGTGCCGTCCGGATGCACCAGCCAGGTCTGGTTTTCCGATGAAATCGTCAGGCGCGGACGCTTCTCCGTCGGCAGCATGACGAACATGTGGTGGGTGACTTCCACTCCGCTGGCGGTCAGTTCGTTATAGGTGGTCTCCAGCGCCTGCGGGTCGAATTCGGTGAAAGTGTCGCCGCGCGGCTGCTCCCATTGCTGCAATTCCTGACCGAAAACCGCCAGCGTTCCCGACAGGCAGATCAGATACATCAGCGCGCCGGTCATCAGGCCCAGCCAGGAATGGCTGGCCAGGGAGCGCTTTACGAAGCCGGAAGGAAGGGAAAATCTCATCGAAGGGCGCGTTTTACAGATAGATCAGCGCGGCGCCAGCAGCCCCGGCGGCAATAATGGCGGCCGCCGGACGGACCAGTTTCGTGTCCGCAATGGTCCAGTAAGCGGCGATTCCCCACACCACCGGGATCAGAAGGAAGGAAAACGCCATGCGGTTTGCCGCGCTTCCGGGCAGCAGATTCAACGCCGCGATGGTGAAAAGCGCGGAGGAAACCGCCGCAACCGGGGTCGAAATCAGGAAAAGAAGGCCGTGCCGGACCAGGCGATTCATGCGGCCACGCGTGGCGTGCACCGGCCCGGAAGGCTTCCTTTCGACCCGGGCGCGGCTGAATTTGGCGCGGGGAAGCACCGCGATCCACGCCAGAAAGCCCAGTGTCAGAAGGGCGTAAGCCGTCCCGTATTCGGGTCCCGAGGCGCCGATCCAGAGAGGCAGCGAGGCCGCGACCAGCGCCCAGCCGGCGATAACCGGCAGGGTGCGGCCCGGTCTGGGCCGCCGTTTCCAGGCAAAATGCAGGCAGAACACGCCCGCAATGGCGCTCAGAACGGCTGCGAACCCGGCCCAGATCATGCTGTTTTTGGGTCGAAATCAGTCAAGAAAGGCTCCGTTTCCGCCTAGAAATCGGCCGAAACCGACACGAAGACGCTGCGCGGCGCGCTCAGCACCAGATAATTCGCGCCCGGAAAGCCGCCCGCCGACGCCCAGTAGGACTCGTCGGTGAGGTTCTCCATGCGCGCCCGGAAGGTCACGCCGCGGTCATAGAGCGTGGTCTCATAGCGCACGCCGGCGTCCAGACGGGTCCAGGAATCCAGCTGGATGGTGTTCGCCTGATTGGTTTCCTGTTCGCCGGTATAGATGATGCGGCCATCAAGGGTCAGGCCGGGCACGGCCGGAACGTCCCATTCGGCGTTCAGATTGGCCTGAACCTCGGGCACGCCGATGGCGGTCTTGCCGTCGAACTGGCCGTTCTGCGTGCGCGAAAGCTCCGCATCCAGAAGCGTCAGGCCGCCCAGAAGACGGACATTTTCGGCCAGTTCGCCGAACACGCTCAACTCGATCCCGGTGTTTTCCTGCTCTCCGGCGACCGAGAAGACATTGTTTTCGACAAAGGCGCTGGGCAGCGTGGTCGAAAACGCGCTCAGCGTGCCGCCGAATCCGTCCCAGTCCACCTTGATTCCGGCCTCGTACTGCTCGGCGGTGAAGGGGGCGAAGACCTCGCCGGCATTCTCCACCGGCGCGCCGCCGCTGGTGGCCGGGGCGGTCTGGCCGGGGATCAGCGCCTCGGCATAGTTGGCGTAGAGCGAAACCCGGTCGCTGGCGCGATAGACCAGCGCGAAAGCCGGGGTGATCGCGTCATCCTCGTACCGCGAAAGCTCCGCGCCGGTATTATAATCAAAGGAGGCGGTCTCGATATTCTGATAGCGCGCGCCCAGCGTCGCCAGCAGGCGACCGTCGAACAGCGACACGATATCGGCGATGGCGAGGCTGGAATTATCCACTTCCTCGGTCACCAGCGGATCGGACAGATCGCCGCCGACAAAGAAATCCGGGACCGGCGGGGCGACCGCGAACGGGTCATAGAGATCACCCGCGAAACCGGCGAAACTGGAAAAGGCGTAGGCGTTTTCAGACTCCGACGAAATGGCGGAGCCTGACGCGATCAGGCGGTGGCCGATGGCGCCGGTCTCGAACTCCGCCCGCACGCCGGCGTCGGCGGAGAGGATATTATCCTCCCGCACATTGTCGAAGCGATAGGCGGTGGTGACCCCGTCCGCCTGGGCGCTGGGATTGGCCAGCACATTGTCCTCTTCGCCATTGCGCGCGCCGGCCGCAGCCCAGACGGTGACATTGTCCGTCAGGTCGAATTCGCCGCGCACCGCGCCGAACAGCTGGCGCTCGTCCGTATAGGTCCAGGGCTGGGCGAAATTGACGCTGGCGTCCGGCGGCTCAGGGATCTCGCCCAGCGGGGTGACGCTGGGGCGCGGGGCGTCGATGCGGTGGTCCTGAAAGCCGATATCGGCGGAGAAGCGGAAGCGCGGGCCCTGATAATCGGCTCCGGCGGACAGCACCGTCAGCTCCCGGTCCTGATTATCCACGGCGGTTTCGCCGTCGCGGCGCACGGCGTTCACGCGCAGGCCCAGCGCGTCATCGGCGCCGAAGCGGCGGCCGATATCCAGCGCGCCATAGCCCTGCCCCTGATTGCCATAACCAACGGTCAGGCGGGTGAGGGGATCGTCCGGGGCGCGCTTGGGCACAAGGTTGAAGGCGCCGCCCACGCCGCTGCCGCCGGGCGCAGCGCCGTTCAGGAAGGAATTGGCGCCGCGGAAGACCTCCACGCGCTCCAGCATCTCGGCGGCCACGAACTGGCGCGGCAGGATGCCGTAGACGCCGTTATAGGTCATGTCGTCCGAATAAACCGGGAAGCCGCGGATGACATAAAGCTCCTGAAAATTGCCGAAGCCGCGCGCCACGCGCACGACCGGATCGTTCTGGAGGACATCGGCCACGCTTTCGGCCTGCTGGTCGCGGATCAGCTTTTCGGTGTAGGCGGTGGCGTTGAACGGCAGGTCCATGAAATCGACATTGCCCAGCATGCCCGCGCGTCCGCCGCGGGCCACCTGACCGCCTTCATATTCGTTCAGCAGGCCGACTTGGGAGCCGTCGCCCAGCACGATGATGGTGTCGAGCGCCGCGGTCTGCGTTTCCGCATTCTCCGCATCCTGTGCCTGCGCGCCCATGCCCGCCGCGCCCGCCAGCGCCATCGCCGAAACGGTGGTGATAAGGAATTTCATGATTTTGCCCCCGCGAACCCTGCCGCCATTCAATGAGATTGCGAGTAATTCGCATTATTGTTTGTGCGGTGCAAGACAGCGACGTGCAAGTCGCGCGCGGCGTCCGGTCGCGGGGGAAGCGTGGCGGCGGCCCGGCGTCAGCCAGCGGCGCGGAGCCGGGCCTTGCGGCGCGCCCGCATGACGGCGTTGAGCTGCGCGCCGAGGCAGATGACATAGGACGACACCCACATCCACATCAGCAGCGCGGCCACCGCCCCAAGCGACCCGAAGGTCTTGTTGTAATTGGCGAAATCGGCCGCATAGATGGAGAACAGCCCCGAGGCGGCGATCCAGACAATGGCGGCGAACAGGGCGCCGGGGGTGAACCATTTGAAACGGCGGTCCCGCTTGTGCGCCGGCGCCCACTGATAAAGCGCGGCGACCGCGGTCATGAACAGCAGGATCACGCCCGCCCAGCGCGCCAGATGGATCAGGATTTCGCTGAGCGTGCCGATCCGCAGCGCCTCCAGCACGGGCGGGATGGCGGCGATGGCGGTCACCGAAAGAAGCGCGAAGATCACCCCGCCCACGGTGAAGCCAAGAGACATGATGTAATGTTTCACCATGCCGCGCGTCTCCTCCACCTCATAGGCCACATTCAACGCCGCGATCAGCGCGCGCGCACCCTTGGACGAGGCCCAGAACGCGAAGGCCAGCGCCAGAATCGCGCCAAACCCGGCACCGGCCTTGTCGGCGGAGGCTATGGATTCAAGCTGGTCGGAGATGATGGAGTAGGCGTCCGGCGGCATCAGGGTTTGCAGAATCTGCATCTGGCGGAAAACCGCCTCCGGGTCGGCGAAGAATCCCCAGATGGTCAGGGCCGCGCCCAGCGCCGGAAACACCGCCAGAAAACCGAAAAAGGCGACGCCCGCCGCCAGAAGCCCCAGATTGTTCCGGCCGACGCGGTCCATGACCTGCCGTCCGATGGAAAATGCGATCCGAAGCCCGGCCCGGGCGCGGGCCAGCGGTTTTGCGTGCGTCATGGGCCAATAGCGATTCATTGGCGCGCCGGGTTCCCGGCGCGCGACACTTTGACAGCCAATCTGGCAAAGCGCAGACCTTGAAACCATTCCGGCGCGGCGGCGTTGCAATCGCGTCCCGTCCAGAAAGAGTTGCAGGACCATAGCGATGGCAAGACACCGCGTGCGGAAATCCGCTCATGGATGACTCCCGTTTTCTGATACCGGGCCAGACATGCTGGCGGGTCGAGCAGGCCGGCCAGTTCTCCGTGCTGATCGACGGGTGCGATTATTACCGCGCCCTGAAACGCTGCATTCTCCAGGCCCGGGAGCAGGTCCTGATGATCGGCTGGGACTTCGATACGCGGATCGAGTTCGAGCCGGAGGGAAAAACCCTGGAAGGCCCCAACAAGCTGGGCCCGTTCCTGAACTGGCTGACAGAGACGCGGCCCGATCTGGAAGTCCGGTTGCTGCGCTGGAATCTGGGGCTGTGGGAGGCCTTGAAACGCGGCGAGACCCCGCTATTCCTGTTGCGCTGGATGATGGGCGAGGAAGTTCATATCCGGCTGGACGCGGCGCATCCCCCGGCGGCCAGCCATCACCAGAAATTCGTGGTAATCGACGATGCGCTGGCCTTTTGCGGCGGCATCGATTTGACCAAGGGCCGCTGGGACACGCGCGAACACCTGGACCGCAACCCGTCCCGCCGGTCGGGCCGGGGCGCGCCGCTGGGCCCCTGGCATGATGCGACGACCTGCGTCGATGGCGAAGCCGCCAAGGCGCTGGGCGATCTGGGGCGGATCCGCTGGAAGCGGGCCACCGGCGACGAGCTTACGGCCCCGGAAAGCAAGCACACGCTGTGGCCCGAGGATATCGAACCCACCCTGACCGGGGTGGAGCTGGGCATATCCCGGACCATGGGCGCGTTCGACAAATATCCCGAGACGCTGGAAATCGAGACGCTGACCCTCAAGGCGATCCGCGAGGCGAGGAAGACCCTTTATATCGAGAGCCAGTATTTTGCCTCCCGCCGCATCGCCGAGGCGATGATCGAGCGGCTGCAGGAGGAGGATGGACCGGAAATCGTGGTGGTGACGCCCGAGTCACAGGCGGGCTGGCTGGAGGAAAAGACCATGGGGTCGGCGCGCGCCAAGCTGCTGAGCCTGGTCGAGAAATCCGATCCGCATGACCGCTTCCGCATCTATTATCCAGTGACCGCGAAGGGGACGCCGATCTATGTCCACGCCAAGATCATGGCGGTGGACGACCGGCTGTTGAAGATCGGGTCCGCCAATCTGAACAACCGCTCCATGGGATACGACACCGAATGCGACATCTCGCTGGAGGCGGGGGCGGAAGACGGCCATTTGCAGCGGACCATAACCGGGGTCCGGAATGACCTTCTGGCCGAGCATCTGGGCCTCAGCGTGGAAGACGTGGAAAAGCGGCTGGAAGAGGCGGACGGCTCCATCATCGCGGTGATCGATTCCGGCCGCGAAGGCCGGCATCTGGAGCCGCTGCCCATCCGGCAACTGGACGCGGCGGACGAGGTAATGTCCGAACAGGAAATGCTGGATCCGATCCGGCCCTTCTCGCTGCGTCGCGCCATTCGCCGGCGTATCGGCCTCTGATTGCCGGCCGCGTCATCTTGCTCTCGCCGCCCCGATGCGCCAGCTAGTGAAGCGGCAAGAACGGGGTTTCAGCGATGAGTGACCAGTCCGAAGACAACCAGAGCGCATCGGATATGCCCAGCAGCGAGGATCTGGCCGCGCGGCTGGTCCGGCTGCTGCAGGTCGAGACGCTGGACACCGATCTTTATCGCGGTCCGCGCAATCCCGGCGGTCAGGGCCGCGTGTTCGGCGGGCAGGTGATCGGCCAGGCGCTGATGGCCGCGACCGGCTCCATCGAGGACGAAAAGGTCGCCCATTCCCTGCACGCCTATTTCATGCGGCCGGGGGACGAGCAGTTGCCCATCATCTACCGCGTGGAGCGCGACCATGACGGCGGCAGTTTCGCCACGCGCCGCATCATCGCCATCCAGAACGGCAAGCCGATCCTGAACATGGCGGCGTCGTTCCAGCGGCCGGAGACGGGCCTGTCGCACCAGTTCGACATGCCGGACGCGCCGGACCCGGACACGCTGCCCACCGAGAGCGAGGTGGTGTTGCGCCACCGCGACCGGCTGCCCGAACCCTTTGTCGAATTCATCACCCGCCGCAGGCCGATCGAGGTGCGCCACGCGGACGAATGGACCCTGGCCAGTCCGCGGAAGGGGGAGCCGCGCCGCCGCCTGTGGTTCCGCGCCGCCGGACCGCTGGGCGATGATCCGAAGATGCACCGCGCCGTGCTGTCCTATGCCTCGGACATGGCGCTGATGGGGGCCTGCATGCAGCCGCACGGGGTGAGCTGGCTGACTGACCGGATGCAGACGGCCAGCCTGGATCACGCTGTCTGGCTGCATGACGATTTCCGGGCCGATGAGTGGCTGCTCTACGCGACCGACAGCCCTTGGTCGGGCGGCGGGCGCGGCTTCAATCGCGGCCAGATATTCACCCGTGACGGGCGGCTGGTCGCCAGCACCGCGCAGGAAGCCCTGATTCGCCTGAAGGAGTAGAAAGGCGCCGCGGCCCTAGTCGGAGACCGGCTCGGCCTTGCGTTCGGCTTCCATCCGGCGGGCCTGCAGCAGCGTCTCGAGATGGATGTCGCCGCTGCCGCCGCATACGCCCATGATCATCGCTTCCTCGCCCTCGCCGACGATGTAGGCGTGGCCCATATTGGAGTCGATATAGAAGGACTCCCACTTGCGCAGGATCACCGGATCGTAGAATTCGGTATGAACCTCGACCACGCCTTCCAACACGAAGATATATTCCTCGCCCGCGTGGCGGACCAGCTCGCCAAATTCCTCGATCGACTTGGCGCGGACCTTGGTCATGATCGGAATCATGCGCTTCTTACGAAGGTCCGTGCACAGATAATAGTAATCATAGTTCGGGGTTTCGACGCGCAGGGCGTCGTCCATCGTGCCCTTGCTCTTGCGGCCCGTGATGGCGCCGTTGGCGGCGCTTTCCGGCGGGGTGCTGAACAGGTCCGACATGGGAATCGACAGGCGCTGGCTGAGCTGTTGCAGCTTGTCGTAGGTCAGCGTCAGGCGGTCGTGTTCGATCTTGGACAGCGTGGATAGCGGGATGCCCGATTGCGCGCTCATCTCCTTGAGCGTCCAGCCGTTGCGCTTGCGTATGTCGCGTACGACCGTGCCCAGCGTGGCGCGCGACTCCGCGTCTTCACTCATCCGAACTCTCCACTCGAAACGGCTCGTCTGGCCGGACCCCGATTTCCCGATTGGAAAATCCTGACCCGAACAGGATCAAACCTAATCGCCCCGGCCTGGCTTTGCAAAAACCCTTTGAAGTCAGGGGGCTGCGCCGGGCGCTTCAGGCCCGCGGGGCGCGACTCAAAACGTCCTGTAACAGCTAAAATTATCATATTAGAGAAACTTGGTTGACAATTTTCTGATCGGGATCATTCTGTGCGGTTAACGGGAGAGACGAAGGAAAAGAGGGGAAGCCAATGGGCGCGTTTGCCGCAAAAGGCCGGGGGATCGCATCGCCGTCCCGGCGCGGTCTGCTGAAGGGATTTGGCGCCGCCGCACTGGTTTCCGCCCCGGGCATGGCCTGGGCGCAGCAGGCGCTGCTGGCCGATGTTTCCGGTCCGGCCAAGGCCCTGATGGACCGGGCGGTGGTGATCGACATGCTCGGCCCGCTCAGCCTGGATTTCACCTCCGATGCTTTCCGCGACGCCCTGACCGCTGAAGAGGCAGAGGAATTCAGAACCTCCGGCGTCACCGCCTTTCACAATTCCTATGGCGTGGGCGGACCGGACGCGCACCAGAGCGTGCTGCAATACATGGCGGCGTGGAACGGCTTCGTGGCGCGCAATGCCGGCCTGTTCACGCTGGTCGACCGCGCCGAAGACATTCAGGCCGCCAAGGATTCGGGCAAGATCGCCGTCATCATGGGCGTGCAGAACTCCTCTCATTTCCGCACCGCGGACGATGTCGAGCTGTTCTACGATCTGGGCCAGCGCGTATCCCAGCTGACCTATAATTCCCAGAACCGGCTGGGCTCCGGCAGCACGGACCGCGTGGATGGCGGGGTCAGCGATTTCGGCGCCTCCATCATCGCGAAAATGAACGAGATCGGGATGCTGGTCGATGTCTCCCATTGCGGCGACCAGACCACGCTGGACGCGATCGAGATTTCAGAGCGTCCCATCGCCATAACCCATTCCAATTGCCGGGCGCTGAACGATCATCCGCGCCTGAAGACCGACGAGGCGATCCGCAAGCTGGCCGCCAAGGGCGGCGTGATGGGCATTACCGGGGTGCGCAATTTCGTGCGCGGCGAGGAGCCCACGAGCGTCGAGCATATCGTCGACCACATCGACCATGTCGCGCAGCTGACGGGGATCGAGCATGTGGGCGTGGGCACCGACACCGATCTCAACGGCTATGACGATATGAGCCCGGAGATGAACAAGATGCTCCGCGCTTCCTACAAGGGATCCTACGCCTTCCGCGACAAGCTGGACACGGACGGCTTCGACGATCCCGCGAAATTCTACCACCTGACCGAGGCGCTGCTGCGCCGGGGCTACGGGGACGATGATGTCCTTCTGATCATGGGCGGCAACTTCCAGAGGCTGCTCACGGAAATCTGGTCCGATCACGACGCGTATCTGGAAAAGAAAGCCGCGAAAGAAGCCGAAAAGGCCAGCGGCGACGGGGAGTAGCGGCGTCGGACGCCTTTTTCTGAAATCTCGATGGGGGAGATTGAACATGACTATCCGGACTTTGCGTAACAGCCTGTTCTGCGGGGCGGCTGGCCTGGCCATGGCGGCCGGGGCGGCGATGGCGCAGGAGGCCTCGGCCGGCGAGGACGAACCGCAGGCTTCGCGCGTTCGCGACGTCATCGTCGTCACCGCGCAGAAGCGCGAGGAAACCATTCAGGACATACCGGCCTCGATCAGCGTGATCGGGGGCGCCCAGCTTGAAAATCTGGCCGCGAAATCCCTGACCGATTACGCCGCCTATGCGCCGGGCTTCAATGTCGATGGCGGAGGCAGTCCGGGGCAGGCGTCACTGACGCTGCGGGGCGTCGCGCCCATCGGGCCGGGCTCCACGGTCGGCACCTATATCGACGACGCGCCGCTGGGCTCCAGCGCCAATTACGCGCGCGCTTCGGCCTTCGCGCTGGACCTCTTCCCTTACGATATCCAGCAGGTCGAATTGCTGCGCGGGCCGCAGGGCACGCTCTATGGCGCCAGCACGATGGGCGGCCTTCTGAAATATGTCTCCAAGAAACCCAATCTCAGCGAAACCGAGGTCCGCGCCGGTCTGGAATTCCTGACCATCGAGGACGCCAAGCGCCTGGGCATGGGCGCCCGCGCGCAGGTGAACGCGCCGCTGGTGACCGACAAGCTGGGCGTTCAGGCCAGCATCTATCACCAGTACACGCCGGGCTATATCGACAATGCGCTCAACGGCAATGACGATGAGAACGAGGTGCGCCAGAGCGGCGGGCGCTTCGCCCTGCGCTGGGCGCCGAACGCGGACGTGACCGTTGACCTCAACGCCATGATCCAGAGCATCGAGTCCGAAAACAACGCCTATGTCTCTCTGGATACGGTGACCCAGGAACCGGTCGGGGGCGAGGGGCTGACATCTTCCCGCGTGCTGGACCAGCCGTTCGAGAAAGACGTCCAGTTCTTCTCCGGCCGGGTGGCCTGGGATCTGGGCTGGGCCGATTTTACTTCGGTCAGCAGCTTTTCACGCACCGAACAGCTACAGACGCAGGACGCCACGCCGATCTTCGGCGTGCTGTTCCCGCTGCTGACGGGCGGCGCCGTTCCGGCGGGGCAGTCCCTGTTCACCATCCAGCTGGATCTGGACAAGTACACGCAGGAATTCCGTCTGGCCTCGTCCGGCGAAAGCCGGCTGGAATGGCTCGCGGGGGCTTTCTACACCCATGAGGACAGCACCAACCGGCAGTTGGCCGGCGCCTCGGACAATAACGGCGTTCCCATTCCGGGCCTGGATCCGCTGGCCACGGTCGCGCTGCCGACCACGTATGAGGAATACGCGGCCTTCGGCAACCTGACCTATAATTTCACGGACCGTCTGGATGTCACGGTGGGCGGCCGCGTGGCGCACAATAATCAGGACTACACCCAGATCAGCAGCGGCGCGATCATCGGCGGCGATCAGGTTGTTCCGGGCGAATCCTCGGAAACCGTTTTCACCTACATGGCCAATGCCAGCTATGACCTGATGGATCAGACCATGATCTATGCCCGGGTCGCCAGCGGCTATCGTCCGGGCGGGCCCAATGTCGCCCTGCCGGGCGTTCCGCCGACCGTGGATTCCGATACGCTGGTGAACTACGAGGCCGGCGTGAAATCCGAATTCTGGGATGGCCGCGCCCTGGTCGAGGCCACGGTCTTCTGGATTGACTGGGAAGACATCCAGATCACGTCCAGCTCCGGCGGAATCAGCTTCCTCACCAATGGCGGCACGGCGCGCAGCCGGGGCGTCGAATTTTCATCGGTGTTCTCGCCGGTCGATGGCCTGCGTCTGGGCGCAAACGCCGCCTATACCGATTCCGAGCTGACAGAGGACGTGCCCGATCTTCAGGGCGTGGACGGCGACTCGCTTCCGGGCGTGCCGGAATACAACGCCTCGCTCACGGCCGATTACACCTGGCCCGTCATGCAGGACTGGGACGCCAGCGCGGGCGGCGGCGTGCGTTTTGTCGGCGAGCGGAATACGAATTTCCCGGCCGATTACCGCAATGTCGTGATCGACAGCTATGGGGCGCTGGACCTTCACGCCCAGATTGCGAACGACACCTGGACGCTGCGCGCCTATGTCAAGAACGTCACCAACGAAGACGATTTCCTCAATGTCGGCTTTGTCGAGGACGGGCTGGGCGGACCCGTGGAGCTTCAGGGCTTCGTCCTGCAACCGCGTACCATCGGGGTCAGCCTGGACGCCCGCTTCTAGCGGGCGGGCCTGACGCCGCAAATACAAGAGGGGGAGTATCCATGTTTGACCGTATCCGCCGGCGTTTCGCCGTTCCGGCTCTGATCGGCGCGAGTCTCGGCCTGGCCGGTTTTTCGGCCGCCTGGGCGCAGAGCGAGACCCAGCCGCTGACGCCCGAGCCTGCGGCGTCCGAAACGGACATGCCGGAGATCGAGCCGGCGGAAGGCGGTCTGACGCGGGACGACGTTGAAGGCTTCCTCGACGGCTTTGTTCCCTACGCGCTGAGCGAGGGGGACATTGCCGGAGCGGTGGTCACCGTGGTCGAGGACGGCGAAATCCTCCTCAGCAAGGGCTATGGCTATTCCGATCTGGAAACCCGCGCGCCGGTCGATCCGGTCCGCACCCTGTTTCGGCCGGGCTCCATCTCCAAGCTGTTCACCTGGACAGCGGTGATGCAGCTGGTCCAGAGCGGCGACGTCAGCCTGGACGAGGACGTCAACACCTATCTGGATTTTGAAATTCCGGAGCATGAAAGCGGTCCGATCACGCTGCGTCACGTCATGACCCATACCGCCGGTTTCGAGGAAACGGCGAAATGGATCCTGCTTGAGGATCTGGAACAATTCCCCGATCTCGAGACGTATCTGAAGGAAAACCTGCCGCCGCGCGTCTTCGATTCCGGGACGATGCCGGCCTATTCCAACTACGCCACAGCGCTGGCGGGCTATATCGTCGCCCAGGTCTCCGGGGTTTCATTCGACGACTATCTGGACGCCAATATCTTCGGCCCGCTGGGCATGACGCGCTCCACTTTCCGTCAGCCGATTCCGGACGATCTCGATGCGGAAATGTCGAAAGGCTACATGACGGCCTCAGACGGCGAGCCCCGCGAATTCGAGCTGGTCACGCCGGCTCCGGCCGGATCCCTGTCCGCCACGGGCGAGGATATGGGCCGCTTCATGATCGCGCATCTGCAAGGCGGGGGCGCGCTGCTGGACAGCGCCACGGCTGAACAGATGCACACCACGGCGGACCGTAAATTCCCGCCGCTGAACGCGATGATGCTGGGCTTCTACGAACAGGACCGCAACGGCTATTCGGTGATCGGGCATGGCGGCGACACGATCGCCTTCCACTCCGATCTCAGCCTGTTCCTGGATGAGGGCGTGGGCCTGTATATCTCCATGAACAGCGCCGGCGCGGAGGGCGCATCCGGCAAGATCCGGTCCGCCCTCTATGAAGCCTTCGCCGACCGGTATTTCCCGGATGAGGATGAACAGGATGCGCCCACGCTGGACACGGCCGCCGAGCACGGCGCCATGGTGGCGGGGCTGTATGAAAGCTCGCGCGGCTCTTTCCACAATTTCCTGACCTCGCTGTCCCTGGTCGGACAGCTGAAAGTCAGCATGAACGAGGATAACGAGCTGATCGCCCCGCTGATCACCGAAACCAGCGGCGCCCCGACGCGCTGGCGCGAGGTGGAGCCGTTTGTCTGGCAGGCGGTCAACGGTCAGGATCGCCTGACCGCGAAAATGGAGGACGGCGAGGTGGTCGCCCTGACCATGGAGCCGGTCTCCCCGATCATGGCCCTTCTGCCCGTGCCGTGGTGGAAATCTTCGGGCCTGCTGATGCCGCTTCTGGTCGTGGCGCTGATCGCGCTGGCGCTGACCGCCCTGCTTTGGCCCGTCCGCGCCATCGTGCGCTGGCGCTACCGTTCGCCGTTCCCGCTGGAGGGACGCACGGCGGCGGCCTATCGCGCGGTGCGCGCGGTCAGCGGACTGACGCTGGTCTATCTGGGGCTGTGGGCGTTCCTGATCATCTTCCTGATGTCGGATTTCACGCGCCTGACGGACGCCACCCATCTGCCGCTGCGCCTGTTGCAGTTTGCCATGATCATTCCGCTGGGCGGGCTTGTCCTGTCGCTGTGGAACGCTTTCCAGGTCTGGACCGGCGCGTCCAGCTGGTTCGGCAAGCTGTGGAGCGTGGTCCTGGTCGTGGCCTTCCTTATCGTCATCTGGTTCGCCAGCGCCGGTAATCTCTTCAGTTTCACCCTGCAGTTCTAGGAGGCTCGCATGCTCCGCCTTATCAGCCTTGCCTGCCTGGCTGCGGGCCTCGCTCTCCAGCCGGCGCTCGCGCAGACGCCGGAAACCGAAGCGCCGCAAGACGCGGGGGCGCAGGAAACGGCGCCGGACACCGGCGCGCCTGCGGAGCCGCCGCTGGAAGAGCCGGCCGCCGCGCCGTCCCGTCTTCCCGCCGATCAGCTGGAAGCCTTTGTGGACGGCCTCGTGCGGGACGCGATGGAGGCGGAGCACTATGCCGGCGTGCATGTGGCCGTGGTGGAAGGCGGCGAGACCCGCCTTCTGAAAGGCTATGGCGCGGCGAGCCTCGAGCCCTATCGGGAGGTCGATCCGCAGCGCAGCCTGTTCCGCATCGGCTCGCTGTCCAAGACCTTCACCTGGATCGCCCTGATGCAGGCGGTTGAAGACGGGCTGGTCGATCTGGAAGCCCCGGTGAATGACTATCTGCCGGAGGATTTGCAGGTTCCGGACGAAGGCTATGGGCCGATCCGCGTGATCGACCTGATGAGCCATGCGCCGGGTTTCGAGGACAGCGCGCTGGGCCACCTGTTCGCGGGCCGCGAGGACGACATCATGTCGCCGGAGGCTATGAGGCCGCGCACCGCCCGGACCGCGTGCGCGAGCCGGGGCAGTTCTCCACCTATTCCAATTATGGGGTCCTGCTTGCCGGACGGATCATCGCCGAGGTCTATGGAGCCGATTTCCCGACCGTGATCGATGAGCGGATCCTGGATCCGCTGGGCCTGGACCGCACCACGTTCCGCGAGCCTTACGCCCCGCGCGACGACCTGCCCGCGCCGATGGACGAGGATATCGCCGGCGATGCGGCGACGGGGTTCGAGTGGAAGGGCGGAGTCTTCCAGCCGCGCAAATATGAATACGCCACACAGGTCGCCGCCGCCGGCTCGGTTTCCGCCAGCGCCGCGGACATGGCGACCTATATGAAGCTGTTGCTGAACGATGGCGAACTGGACGGCGTGCGCATCTATTCGCCGGAAACGGCCGAGGCGTTCCGCACACCGATCATCGACACGCCCGACACGGCCAATGGCTGGGCGCACGGCTTCATCGTCAGCACCTTCCCCGGCGGTTATGAGGGCTATGGCCATGGCGGCGCGACGATGTGGTTCCGCACCTATCTGGTCGTGGTGCCGGAGCTGGACCTGGGCGTCTATGTCTCGGTCAACACCAATACGGGCCGCTCGCTCGGCCTGCGCCTGCCCAGCCTGATCATCGAGCGTTTCTATCTGGATGAAGACACGCCGGCCTGGCGGCCGGGCGATGAGGCGTTTCTCGAGACGGCGGATCTCTATACGGGGCAATATACGCCGACGCGGCGCGCCTATTCGGGCCTCGAGAAATTCGTGATGCTCATGAACGGCGTGCAGACCGTCAGCGCCAGCAGCGAAGGCTATCTGGTGGTCGGCTCCGGCCCCGGCAGTCACGCCTGGGTTCCCACCGATCAGCCGGGGCGCTTCCTGTCTGCTAACAGCGCCGAGGTCCTGACTTTCGAGACGGATGAAAGCGGCAAGGCGGTCGCCTTTATCGGCCCGCTCGGCACGCTGATGTATCAGCGCGCGCCCTTCCTGCTGAAACCCGGGCTGCTGACGGTTTTCTTCGCCCTGACGATGATCGCCGCCGCGGCCACGCTGATCGGCGCGCTGACCCGGCTGGGCCGGCCTGTCGCGCCCACGCCCTGCCAGCGCTGGGCCAGCATCGCGTCGCTGGCGACGGCCGGGCTGTGGGTGTTGTCCGCCGTGATGTTCCTGCTGTGGGCGCAAGGCGCCAGCGACAGCGAGGGCCTATGTATGACTGGCCGAACGGGCCGTTGCCGCTGGCCTCCACGCTGGCGCTGCTGGCTTCCATCGGCGCGGTGGTCATGGCCGGTCTGACGGTCTGCGTGTGGAGCGGCCGGTCTGCCGAGGGCTGGAGCCTGTGGCGCAAGCTTCGCTATAGCGTGACGCCGCCCGTCTATCTGATTTTCGCCATCGTGCTGATCGCCCGCGGCGGTCTGTTCCCCTGGGCCTGACCGGGAATGGAGAAGAACTTGGCTCACGACACCGGCGGCGCGCTGGCCATGGAGGTTTCGCTTGAAACCTGGCCGATGAAATCGCCCTTCCGCATTACCGGCTTCACCTTTCACGAGATTCCCCTTGTCGTGGTGACGCTGCGGCAGGGTGGTTTCACGGCCCGGGGCGAGGCTTGCGGCGTTTTCTATCTGGACGACACGCCCGAGGGGATCGTGTCGCAGCTGGAAGAATTGCGGCCCGAGATCGAGTCTGGTCTGACGCGCGAAGCATTGCAGGCGCGCGTCCCGGCGGGCGGCGCGCGCAATGCGCTGGACTGCGCGATGTGGGAGCTGGAAGCGAAAAAATCCGGAACCCCGGTCTGGAAACTGGCCGGTCTGGAGGAGCCCAAACCGCTGCTGACAACCTTCACGCTGGGCGCGGACGAGCCGGACGTGATGGGCAAGCGCGCGGCGGAAATTCCCTATGCCCGCGCCCTGAAGCTGAAACTCACCGGCGACGGCGCCGATGCGGCCCGCGTGAGCGCGGTGCGCAAGGCGCGGCCCGATGTCTGGCTGGGCGTGGACGGCAATCAGGGCTTTGACCGCGCATCGCTGGAAAAACTGATCCCGCATATGGTCGAAAATGATGTCGCGCTGGTCGAGCAGCCCTGCCGGCGGGGTGACGAGGAATCGCTGGCCGGGCTGGATGCGCCCATGCCGCTGGCCGCCGATGAAAGCGCGCTGACGCTGGCCGATATCGCGCCGCTGAAATCGTTTTTCGATGTCATCAATATCAAGCTGGACAAGTGCGGCGGCCTGACCGAAGGCCTGGCCATGGCGCGCGAGGCGCGGCGGCTGGGTCTGGACGTGATGGTCGGCAACATGATGGGCACGTCATGGTCCGCCGCCCCGTCCTTCCTTGTCGGACAGCTTTGCGATGTCGTCGATCTGGACGGTCCGTGGCTTCTGGCCGCTGACCGCGACCCCGGCGTCGTTTACGAAAACGGGTATGTGGAATGCCCGCCAGGCGTCTGGGGCGGTCCGTCCTCCCAAACCCCAACACCAGGGACTGCCCCATGACGCCGCTTGATTTGCCACAGCCCTATCTGGTCTTCCTCGGCGATGTGACGGAGGTCGCCTACGCCAAGACGGCGGCCGGCCTGCGTGACTGGGCGCCGGACCAGTGCGTGGGCGAATATGGTCTGCCCAAGGGCGATTTCACGCTGGGCCTGCCTGTGCTGAGCCCCGCCGAAGCCTATGAAAAAGGCGCGCGGGCCGTTGTCATCGGGGTCGCCCCGATGGGCGGCGGGCTGAATAATGGCTGGGTCGCGCCGCTGGTCGAGGCGCTGGAGGCCGGGCTGGACATCATCAGCGGCATGCACGCGCCGCTGGCCGGCGTGCCGGCGCTGAAGGAAACCGCTGAACGGCTGGGCCGCCGCCTGATTGATGTGCGCCGCCCGCCCGCGGGCCTGCCCATCGCCAACGGGAAAAAGCGCGCCGGGAAACGCCTGCTGACCGTCGGGACCGATTGCGCGCTGGGCAAGAAATACACCGCGCTCGCCATCGCGGAGGCGTTCCGGAAGCGGGGCGTGGCGACCGATTTCCGCGCCACCGGCCAGACCGGCGTGATCATCGCGGGCGGCGGCATACCGATGGATTCAGTGGTCGCTGATTTCCTGGCCGGGGCGGCCGAAGTGCTCAGCCCGGACGCCGCGCCCGATCACTGGGACATCGTGGAAGGCCAGGGGTCGCTGTTCCACCCGGCCTATGCCGGGGTGTCGCTGGGCCTGCTGCATGGCAGTCAGCCCGATGTTCTGGTTGTCTGTCACCAGATCGGGCGCGACCATGTTCTGGGCATGGGCGAGACCTATCCGTTGCCTTCTGTCGAGGAGACGATCGAGATCAATCTCTATCACGCACGCCGGGTGAACCGCGAAGCGCGCTGCGCCGGGATAAGCCTGAACACCGCAAGCCTGGACGATGAAGCGGCGGCGAAAGCCATCGCCGAATATTCGGAGCGCACGGGCCTGCCCTGCGCCGATCCGATCCGCGGCGGGGCGGCGTTCGCCCGGCTGGTCGATTCCTGCCTCAACCCATGAGCAACGCCGCCGGTCCCAGCCTCTTTCAGCGTTTCCTTTTGCCGGGGCTCGCCTTCAAGGCGGTCGTCATCGGCGGGGGCTATGCCACGGGGCGGGAGCTGGCGGAGTTCTTCTTCCCCGCCGGTCCGGCGGGCGGCCTGCTGGGCCTTCTTCTGGCGATGGGCGTGTGGAGCCTGGTCTGCGCGGTCACTTTCCTGTTCGCGCGGGCCACCCATTCGGACGACTACCGGGTCTTCTTCCGTCACCTCCTGGGGCCGTTCTGGCCGGCGTTCGAATTTGCCTATGTCTGTTTCCTGTTCCTGATCCTGTCCGTCTTCGGGGCCGCGGCCGGGGAGATCGGGGCGGCGGTGTTCGGCCTGCCGCTCTGGGCCGGGTCCGTCTTCCTCGCCGCCGGCATCCTGTTCTTCGCCGCGCTCGGCACGGACACGATCGAGCGATTGTTCAAATACGCCTCGATCTTCCTCTATTCGGTCTATGTGATCTTCGTGGCGATGAGCTTCAGCCAGTTCGGCGGCGACATCATCGACACGCTGAACGGCGCGGCGATAAACGGCGCCTGGTTCTCCGGCGGCCTGACCTATGCGGGATATAATGTCGTCGGCGCGGTCATCATCCTGCCGATCCTGCGCCACCTGACCAGCAATCGCGACGCCTTCACGGCGGGCCTGCTGGCCGGGCCGCTGGCCATGCTGCCGGCCATACTCTTCTTCCTCTGCATGCTGGCTTTCTACCCGCAGATCGGCGGAGAGGCGCTGCCCTCCAACTATATCCTGGAGCGGCTCGGCTCCCCGGTTTTCCAGATCGCTTTCCAGTTCATGATCTTCGTGGCCCTGCTGGAAACCAGCGTCAGCGCCGTGCATGCGGTGAACGAGCGGATCGACGGCGTCACCAGGCGGCCGCTGGGGCATGGCGCGCGGCTGGCCATCGCCGCCGTGATCGTGGTGTTCGCGATGTTCCTTGCGCAGCGTTTTGGCCTGATCGATCTCATCGCCAAGGGCTACCGGGCGCTCGCCTACATGATCCTGCTGACCTATGTGCTGCCGCTTCTTACGCTGGGCGTCTGGAAGCTGTGGCGCTGGTCGAAGCGTGGGAAAGCCGCAAGCCCGGCGAAAGATTCCGCAAACTCCTGAAAAAGAAGGGGAGCCGTCATGGCCGCCAGAAACCTGTTACACGCCGCGCTGATCGCCGCCGCGCTCGGCGCGGGCGCGCCCGCCCATGCGGCCATGGCGGCTCAGGCCCCGGCGGCGGAGGCGCGGGACCGGAGCCTGGAGCATCATCTGGCGCGTATCGCCGGTAATCTGGACGGCGTCGTCGGCGTCTCCATCCGCGACCTTTCCAGCGGCGCCACGTTCGGCCTGAACGCCGATGAGGCGTTCCCGATGGCCAGCACGTTCAAGATCGCGGTGGCCGGGGCCATTCTGGAGCAGGTGGACTCAGGCGAGCTGACGCTGGAACAGATGGTCACGGTCGACCCGGACATGCATGTGCCGTCGGAAATCATCGCCGACCGCTTCATCCATCCGGGCGTTTCCCTATCTGTCGCGAACCTGATGGAACTGATGCTGACCCAGAGCGACAATACCGCCACGGATGTTCTGACTGAATTGGCGGGCGGACCGGCGGCGGTGACCGGCTGGCTCACATCTATCGGCGTCGAAGGTCAGCGCGTGGACCGGGACACCGCCGGCTTGCTGCGCGATTTCTTCCAGTTGCCGGAGGGGCCGCTGGCCCAGACGGCCGCCGCCGCTCTGGCCGAGGATCCGGGCTTCTTCGATGACGGCCTGAGGCCGCGCGAAGCCTTCTATAACGATCCGAAGGACACCTCCACGCCGGACGCGATGGCCGATCTGCTGACCCGGATCGTGCAGGGCGAGGCGCTGAGCGCGGACAGCACGGAATTTCTTGTCGGGGTGATGGAGCGGTGCCGCACGGGCGAGGGGCGGCTGAAAGGCCTGCTGCCGGGAGGCGTTACGGTGGCGCACAAGACCGGAACGGTCGGCGGCACGGTGAATGATGTCGGCGTCATGACCCTGCCCGGCGGGCGTCAGGTGGTGATCGCGGTCTTCGTCAAGGCCAGCCCGGCCCCGGCGGAAGCGCGGGAGCGGACGATCGCCGAGATCGCCCGCACCGCCTATGATTACTTCCTGTTCAACTAGTCCTGACTGGCGACCGTGCCGCGGATTGCGACGCCGGGCAGGACGGCGGTGTTCATTTCGCCGCCATCCACGACCGGCACGCCGCCGACCAGCACATAGTCATAGCCCACAGAGGCCTGCGCCGGCTTGGCGAAGGTCGCCTTGTCGGCCACCGTTTCCGGATCGAAGACCACGATATCGGCGTCCGCGCCCGGCTGGATGCGGCCGCGCGTGCGCATTTGCGGGACCGATGTCTCCAGGATTTTCGCCGGATAATAGCTGGTCTTGGCGATGGCTTCCGGCCAGTCGATCACGCCGCGCTCGCGCACATAGATACGCAGGAAGCGGCTGAACGTGCCGGCGCTGCGCGGATGCGATTGCGCCTCTTCCGGGATCGGCCACGTCTGGCCCGTGATCATGCCGTCTTCGGTTTCCCAGTCGCCGCCGTCGGAGGCGATGGCCCCGCCCGGATACAGGATCGAGCGGTCCAGATAGCCCTGATCGGCCTCGTTCTCGTCCGGATTCAGGAAGTGGACGATGATGCCCGTGCCCGGCGCATTGGCCTGCAGATCGTCAAAACGCGCCTTGTCCAGCGGCTCGCCGTTCACGGTGAAGGCGGAATAGTCGATGCCGCCCATGCGGTCCCGCCAGCCTTCGCCGCGGAACATCGCCGCGCCGATGCCGGTCGCGCCGGCGCCATAGGGATAGGCTTCGACCGTAATGTTGACGCCGTTGTCCTGCGCGCCCGAGATCATGTCGGCGATGGCGTTGATATCGGTCAGGCTGATGGAATTGAGGTGGCTGATATGCATGTGCGCGCCGGTCGCGGCGGCCACGGCCACCATTTCCTCATACCCCTCGAAGGAGCTGTCGGGCTCGGTCGTGCTGAGGAAGCGGGCATGGGTCCAGGTGGGGACGCCGCGCTCGGCGGCCAGTTCGTTGACCGCGTAATATTCCTTGCGGCCCGATCCCGGCGCATAGCCGACCAGTATGCCGACGCCCAGACCGCCCTGGTCCAGACCCTCGCTCACCCGGCCCAGAATTTCTTCCAGCTCTTCGTCCGTGGCGACATCTTCCTGCCAGTCCGGATCCTTGAAGTGGGAGAAGAACCAGTCGACGTCGGCGGAGGGTTCGTCCTCCTCGATCGTGGCGATGCGGGCGTGCGCCCAGCTGACGGCGCTGCCATAATTGATCGGCCGGCCTTCGGCGCCCGCGCTGTCATAGAAATCATTGATGGGCAGGATGCCGGCTTCCAGCTCCAGCGTGGTGGTCACGCCGTCCAGCGCCTGCATGCGTCCGGCCGGGATGGACTGGCCGTGGCCGTGCAGGTCGATAAAGCCCGGGGCGACGATGCGGCCCGTGGCGTCGATCACCCGTTCGCCGTCCAGCGCGCCTTCGGAAATCTCGGCCACCTTGCCGTCGCTGATGCCGATGCTGCGAACCCCGTCCGTGCCGCTGGCCGGATCGATCAGGCGGCCATTCTCGATCACCAGATCGTATGACGCGTCCTGCGCCATGGCGGCGCCGCCCAGAAGGGCGCTGGCCGCCGCGGCCAGAGCGAATGTTCGTTTCATGATAAATTCTCCCCGAGTAGAATAATTTTCTAAAAAGAAAATATCGTGCCTGAAGGGTCGCGGCAATGTCGGGGCTTGCGATTTTTTGCGCTGGCGAGAACATGGGCGTTCGCGTTTCCATGCTTGAATCCGCCGCTCACAAAAGTATGGTTATGCAAGTAAAGTTTCGCGCCCGGCGCAAGGATTCTCCTATGACCAACATACTCAGCCAGACCGACATCAATATCGATTCCGAAGGCAATCCGTTGCTGGAGGGCGGCTACGCGCCGGTCGAACGGGAAATCGAGGCGGGCGACCTGAAGACCACGGGCGACATGCCGGCGGACATTGCCGGGACCTATGTGCGCAACGGGCCGAACCCGCGCTTCCAGCCGCGCGGCCGCTATCACCTGTTCGATGGCGACGGCATGCTGCACAGCGCCACGTTGGCCGATGGCAAGGTGACCTACCGCAATCGCTGGATCCGCACCGAAGGGTTCGAGGCGGAGCGCCGCGAGGGCAAGTCGATCTGGCCGGGCCTGATGGAAATGCCGGACCGCAATTTGCCCAGGGGCTGGGGCTCGCACCACTGGCTGAAGGATGCGGCCAATACCGACATCGTCCCGCATAACGGCCGCCTGCTGACCACCTATTACCAGTGCGGCGTGCCCTACATCATCGACGCCGCCACGCTGGAAACCGAAGGCCCGATGGACGTGGAGGGGCTGAAGATCCGCCAGGTCTCCGCGCATTCGCGCACCGATCTTTCGACCGGCGAATTCATGTTCTTCGATTACAATGTCACCGCGCCCTACATGACCTATGGCGTGCTGGACGCGGACGGGAAGCTGGCGCATTTCACCGATATCGAATTGCCCGGTCCGCGCCTTCCGCACGACATGGCGATCACGCCGACATATTCGGTGCTGATGGATTTGCCGCTGTTCTGGAACGAGAGCCTGCTGGAGCGCGACATCCACAAGGTCGAGTTTCACGAGGACATGCCGTCCCGCTTCGCCATCCTGCCGCGCCATGGCGGCAATGCCGACATCAAATGGTTCGAGGCGGACCCGGCCTATATCTATCACGTCATCAATTGCTGGGAGGAGGGCGACGAGGTGGTCCTCGACGTCTGCCGCATGCGCACCCCGGCGCCGGACGAAAGCAAGATCCGCGGCGGGCCTTACGCCGCCCTGGTCGCCTGGGCGAACATGGACGCCCAGCATTACCGCTATCGCTTCAACATGAAGACGGGCGAGACGCGCGAACACGCGGTGGACGACCAGTTCATCGAGTTCCCGACGATCAATCAGACGTATCAGGGCCGCAAGACGCGCCATTCCTGGCACGGCTATATCCCGCAGGGCGAAACGCTGCGCCTTGGCGGCCTGGTGCATTTCGACGCCGAGACCAACAAGCGCGACGAATACCACTATGGCGCGGGCGTCTATGGCTCCGAGCCGGTGTTCGCGCCGCGCATCGGCGCGAAGCACGAAACGGACGGCTATGTGATGAATTTCGTCTCCGACCACAATGAGGGCGGCAGGACGGAGCTTCACATCTTCGATCCCGAGAATGTTTCGGACGGCCCGATCGCCCGCGCGGAAATTCCGCAACGAATCCCGGTCGGCTTCCATGCCTGCTGGATGGACGCCAGCGGGGCGGCGGCATGAGCGGGCTCACCGGGTTCGCCAAGCTGGTCAATTTCTATGGCCGTTTCCTGCCCACCTTCTCGCGCACCGGCTTCTGGCTGCGCGGGCTGGCCTTTCAGCCGGTCAAGGCGGATTTCTCCGGCCAAACCTGGGTGGTTACCGGCGCCAGCGGGGGCATCGGGCGCGCCGCGACGCTGGGCGCGGCGGAGCGGGGCGCGCATGTGATCGCCGTGGCGCGGAGCGAGGAAAAGCTCGCCGCGCTGAAGGCCGAACTGCCTGCCGATGCGAAGGGGGCCATCGAGACCGTCCGCTGCGACCTGTCCGTGATGGCCGAGGTCGGGCCGATGGCCGACGCCCTGGCGCGGGACGGGCGGAAAATCGACGTTCTGGTCAATAATGTCGGTATCCTGGCGCGCCAGTATGCAAAGACGCCGGAAGGATTCGAGACGTCCTACGCAACCAATGTTCTGGGCCATTTCCTGCTGACCGAAAAACTGCTGGCGGGCCGCGCCCTGACAGAGAAAGCGGCGATCATCAATGTCACCTCCGGCGGCCTCTATAACGCGCCGCTAAACGAGGCGATGCTCGACCGCCCGGAGGAGAAATTCTCCGGCGTTTTCGCCTACGCCACGCACAAGCGCGCCCAGCTGACCCTGACCGATCACTGGGATGACGATCCGACGGAGGGCGGCGTTTCTTCCTACGCCATGCATCCGGGCTGGGCTGATACGGGCGGGGTCAAAGGCTCCATGCCGAAATTCCGCAAGAATCTGCAACTGGTGCTGCGCAACGAGGCGGAAGGCGCGGACACCATCATCTGGCTGGCCGCCAACCGCCCGCCGACCGAACCGGACACGGTCTGGTTCGACCGCAAGCTGCGCGGCGCGCATGTTTATGACCGCACGCGCACCCCGGCGATCACGCCGGAGCGGCTGCTGGAGCGTCTGGACGAGGATCTGGCCAAGGCCGGCGCCAGCCGCGCGGCGGCTTCGTGAGCGCGGACACTCCGCAGGAAGCGGCGGAAACCCATCCCGGCGCGGGCTTCAAGCCCTGGTACCGGAACTATGTCCTGCTGCTTTTGCTGCTGGTCTATATTTTCAATTTCATCGACCGGCAGGTCATCGCCATCCTGTCGCCGGCCATCAAGGCCGATCTGGGCGTCTCCGACACCCAGCTCGGGCTTCTCAAGGGGCTGGCCTTCGCGCTGCTCTACTCGATTCTGGGCCTGCCCATCGCGCGTCTGGCGGACCGCCGAAACCGGGTGAATATCGTCACCATATCCCTGACTTTGTGGAGCGTTTTCACCGCGATGTCCGGCCTGGCCGCGAACTTCATACAGCTGGCCGCCGCGCGCTTTGCCGTCGGCATCGGGGAGGCGGGCTGCGCGCCGCCATCGCACTCGCTGATCTCGGATTATTTCTCGCGCAAGCGCCGCTCTACGGCGCTGGCCGTGTTTTCCATGGGCATACCGCTGGGCGTCATGTTCGCCTTCCTGGCCGGCGGGGTGCTGGCCAATGCTCTGGGCTGGCGCTGGACGTTCGTGGCGGTGGGCCTGCCGGGCCTGCTGCTGGCCGTTATTCTGAAGCTGACGGTAAAGGAGCCGCCGCGCGGCGCCTCGGCCAGCGGGCTGGAGGCCGCGCCGCCCTTCATGGAAAGCATCAAGCTTCTGCTCTCCATCCGCTCCTACCTATTGCTGTCCATTGCCTCTGCCATTGCCTCGATGTCGGCGTTCGCGCTGGCGACCTGGGTGGTGGATTTCTATGTGCGCGTGCACGAAATCGGCTTCTTGCAGATCACCACGCCGCTGGGCTTCATCATCGGCGGCGGCATGGCGGCGGGCATCTTCATCGGCGGCCAGCTGGGCGACCGGTTCGGGCCGAAGGATTCGCGTTACTATATGTGGATCCCGGCGGCCGGATTCCTTCTGGCCTTCCCGCTGATCATGCTGGCGATCTATGCGGAGACCAGCCTGGCCTCGTTCCTGTGGCTGGCCGCGGGCTATATTCTCGCCGGGCTATATGCCGGCCCGGTTTTCGCCTCCATCCAGAATCTGGCGCCGGTGCGCCTGCGGGCCTTCGCCGTGGCGCTGTTCCTGCTGATCGTCAATATCGGCGGGGCGGGCATGGGGCCGCTGGTGGCGGGCATCCTCAGCGATCTGATGCTGGCCGCCCACGGCCCGGCGGAAGGGCTGCGCCTGTCGCTGGCCCTGACGACGCTGGGCTTTGTCGTGGCGGCGTTTATCTACTGGATGGCATCGCGCACGATCACTGAGGAACTGGCCGCCGCGCCCGATCAGGATCTCTAGACGCGTTCGATCACCATGGCGGTGCCAACGCCGGCTGCGCCGGATATGGCGACCAGGCCGCGCTTGAGATTCTGACGCTCCAGCTCGTCGATCAGCATGCCGATCAGCATGCCGCCCGTGGCACCCATCGGATGGCCCAGCGCAATGGCGCCGCCATTGACGTTCACCTGTTCGGGCGAAGCGCCGATATCGCGGATGAAGCACAGGGTCGGCGCGGCGAACGCCTCGTTCACCTCGACCAGGTCGATATCGTCCATGGTCAGCCCGGCCCGCTCCATGACCTTCCTGGCCGCGTGCGTTCCGCCGGTCAGGGCGGTCAGGGAGTCGGCGGCGGCCGAGGCGCTGGCCACGATCCGCGCCCGCGGCGTCAAGCCGCCGGCTTTCCCCGCCGCTTCGGATCCGATCAGCACAAGCGAAGCGCCGTCCACCATGCCCGGGGAATTGCCGACGTGATGGATGTGGTTCACGGCGTCGAATTGCGGATAGGCTTCAAGGAAATAGGCATCGGCCCATTTCTCGCCCAGCTCCTGAAAGATCGGCGGCAGCGTCGCCAGTTTCTCCACCGTCAGGCTGCCCCGGATCGCCTGATCGTGCTCGACCGTTTTTCCCTCGGGCGTCTGGACGGGGATAATGCTGCTGAAGCGGCCGTCATCGCGGGCCCGCGCGGCGCGCTGCTGGGACTGGATGGCGTAGGCGTCCGCCTCTTCACGGCTGACGCCTTCCAGCGTGGCGATGTAATCGGCCGCTTCGCCCATCGGCACGAATTTGGTCTGGACCGCGATTTCGCGATCCGCGTAATACGGCCCCTGATCGGACAGGATGGCGACACGGGACATGCTCTCCACGCCTCCGCCCAGCGCCAGCTCCGCCTGGCCCGCTTCCACGGCGTTGGCCGCCGTCACGCACGCATCCAGCGCGGAGGCGCAATAACGATTGACCGCCATGGCTGGAATGGCTTCGGGCCAGCCCGCGCGAAGCAGCGCCGTCTTGGCGATATTGCCGCCCTGTTCGCCGGTCTGGGTGACACAGCCCAGGAAAACTTCCTCGATGGTTTCGGGGTTCGCCCCGGCGCGTTCGGGAAGCGCCTTCAGCAAACCGCCGACAAGGTCGACCGGCTTCACCGAATTCAGCGCGCCGCCCTCCTTGGCCTGGCCCCGCGGCGTCCGTATGGCGTCGAAAATAAAGGCTGACATAGGCCGCGCTCCCCCAAGCCCGTTTCATCACTTGCAATACCATACCGTTTGCGCCGGGCGAGGCTTTGTCAATCTTTCTATCTCCGTAAAAACGGGGTTTGCGGGGATATTTTCCCCTCACAGACGATGCGGGCTTTTGAATTTTCGCTTTAGCGGGTTTAATAAACGAAGCGGGTTTGAGTCCCGCTGGCCCTCAAGCGATTCGAAAGGCTTTACGTGGCCGAAAAGAAATTCATCCGTACCTGTTCCATCTGGCGCGCGCTGGAGACGGTGGGCGATACGCCGACGCTGCTGATTATCGAATCAAGCTGGCTGGGCGCGCGGCGCTTCGATGATTTCCGCCGCCGGACAGGCTTGCTGAAGGCGCTGCTTTCCAGCCGCCTGAAACAACTGGTCGCGGCCAAGGTCTTCAAGAAGGTTCCGTATTCGGATTCGCCCAAACGCTACGAATACCGGGTGACCCAGAAGGGCCGGGCGCTCTACTGGACCTCGCTGATGATGCTGCGGTGGGAGCGCCGCTGGGGCAATCGCGACGGCAAGATCAATATCGTGCTGCGCCACAAGACCTGCGGAAACCTGTTCGACCCGACGCCCAGCTGCAAATCCTGCCACGGCGAAGTCGTGGCCCGCGACGTGGACTGGGAAGAAGGCCCGGGCGTGGGCTGGATGGCGGCCACCTATAGCCGCCGCCGGCGGCAGCGTGATCTGGGCGGATCGGAAGCGCGCACGACGCTGATGGATGAAGTGGCGCAGCTGACGGGCGATCGCTGGTCCAGCCTGATCCTGCGCTCGGTCTTCACCGGTCTGCGCAAGTTCGACGAGATCCGCAAGGATACGGCCATCGCGACCAATATCCTGTCGGAGCGCCTGTCCTGGCTGGTCAATATGGACGTGCTGGAGCCGCATGCCTATTCCACCTCGCCGCAGCGTTTCGAGTACCGGCTGACCGAGAAGGGCATCGATTATTATCCGGTCCTGCTGATGCTGATGCAGTGGGGCGATTCCTGGTACGCCGCGCCGGAAGGCCCGCCGCTGATCCTTCAGCATCGTCCGTGCGGCAACGAACTTCAGACCGAAGTGACCTGCTCGGCCTGCGGCGAACCGATCGATCCGAAGGATGTCGAGTTCACGGTCGAGGAAGCCGCAGGGGCCAGCGACGACGCAGATGAGTCGATCCGCGAGGCGTCCTGAAGCCGGGGCGCATCGGCGCGCGTCAGAAAAGTCACTTTCATTATCGAACCCGAGTCGTTAATCTCGGGCCGATGGTGGTTTACACAGATACGAATTATGACGCCTGCGCCCGCGGAAACGCGGCCGGGGGCGGGGACGGCGCGCGCTGATGGGCTATCGCGTTATCCAGTGGGCGACGGGCGCGATGGGCAAGACCTGTCTGCGCGGCGTCATCGATCATCCCGATCTCGAGCTGGTCGGACTGAAAGTCTACAACCCGAAAAAGGTCGGCGCGGACGCTGGCGATATCGCCCGCCGCGACCCCACGGGCATCAAGGCCGTGATGGATATCGAGGATATTCTGAAGTTGGACGCCGACGTGGTGATCCATGCGCCGCGCATCACGCCGCCGGCCGGCAGCCATGACGGCGACATCCAGCGCCTTCTGGCGTCGGGCAAGAATGTCATATCCATCAACGGCCATACCTGGCCGCAGCACTGGGGCGGGGACCACTTCAAGGCGTTCGAGGACGCCTGCAAGGAGGGCGGGACCAGCCTTCTGGGCGCGGGCCTGAACCCGGGGTGGGCGATGGAAAAGATGGCGGCCGCGGCCACCGGCCTCTGCACGCAGCTTGACCATGTGAAGGTCAGCGAGACCGTGCTCTGCAATTCCATTCCCAGCCCGGAATATATTTTCGACGTGCTGGGTTTCGGCTCCACGCCGGGCGCGGTGGACCCCAACGATCCGGACTGGCCGCCGGCGCAGATGCTGAATGTCATGTTCACCGAGGTGGTCGCCCAGATGGTGCATCGCCTTGGCCGCCCGCTGGATCGTGTTCAGACCGCGCACGAGATGTTCGCCGCCGAGACGGACGTCCCCACCGCGGCCGGCACGATTCCGGCGGGAACGGTCAGCCACACCGGCTGGCGCTGGCTGGGCGTGTCGGAGGGCAAGACGCTGGTGACGCTGGCCATCGACTGGATGATGGACGACACGCACCTGCAGAACCCGGACGAGAGCCTGTGGAAGGTCGAGATTTCGGGCGTGCCGGATATCCGAATCCGTCTGGACATGACCAAGCCCGACCATATCCAGGCCCGCACCCATGCCGAACAGTTCGGCGTGGCGGGCTCCGTGCTCAATTCCATTCCGCTGGTCTGCGTCGCTCCGCCGGGCGTCGTGGAAGCGCCGGGGATCACGCTGCACCACAAACACTTCAAATAAAGAAGAAAACTCCTGGGGAGGAGAAAAACGATGGGTCAAAAAATCGAGATTCTGAAACGCCTCACCGATGTGTGGCGGGAGACGCAGGACATCGACGCGGTCCTGGAATTCCTGACCGACGATATCGAGTGGCACTATTCCGCCGTTACCAAGCCGCCCAAGCACGGCAAGGACGGGGCGCGGGAATTCCTGGACGCCTACAAGGCCAAGGTCCGCAATCCGAACTGGCGCATCTTCAACTACGCCGAAAAAGGCGACCAGCTTCTGGTCGAGGGCGTGGACGAGTTTGACCTGGCCGAAGGCGGTCATGTGGCGGTGCCCTATATGGGCATCTACGAATTCCGCGGCGACAAGATCTGCAGCTGGCGCGACTATTTCGACCGCGGCGTCGCCGACATGTCCGGCGATGACGAGCTGCCGGACTACGCGAAAGCCCTTCTCGACAAGCCGGCGGTGTAAGTCATGAGCGAGACGAAACGCGATCCCGAGATTCAGGCGCTGCTGGACAAGCAGGCCATCAACGAAGTGCTGGTCAGCTATTGCCGCGGCGCCGACCGCGGCGATGCGGACCTGATCGCCGCCGCCTATCATCCCGGCGCGATCGAGGATCATGGCGGCACCTTCCTTGGCACGGGCGAGGAATATGTCGCCATGCTGCGGGAGGTCTTCCCGACCGCCCCGCGCATGACGCACCTTATCACCAATATCGCCATCGAGCTGGAAGGCCCCGACAAGGCGCTGACCGAATGCTATTTCCTGGCCTTCTCCCGGCGTGAGGAAAATGGCGAGCCGTTCGACCATCTTTCCTGCTGCCGCGCCGTCGACAAGTTCGAGAAGCGCGACGGCAAATGGGCCATCGCCCATCGCCGCATGTGCTGGGAATGGGGTCACGAGATGGAGACCAAGGAAACCTGGAGCCGAGGCCAGACCGCGACCGACCCGTCCGCGCTTGTCCGGGGCGGCAAGAAGCCGAACGACATTCTCTACGAGATGGGAGGCTAGGGTTCCGCCATGGGCATGAACGTGAAAGGGGCTGTGGGGCTGGTCACCGGCGGCAACCGGGGCATCGGAAACGCCTTTGTCCGCGAGATGCTGGAGGCCGGCGCCGCCAAGGTCTATCTGGCCGCGCGCAAGCTGTCCGACGCGGAAGAGGCGGCGGGCGGGGATGACCGCATCGTCCCCATCCAGCTGGATGTTTCGAACGCGGACGAAGTGGCGGCGGCGGCCGAGCGCTGCACCGATGTTTCCATCCTTGTGAACAATGCCGGCGCCTATGCGCACAAGCGGCTGATCGGGGCAGAGGACATGTCCGGCCTGCGGCAGGAGATGGAAGTGAATTTCTTCGGCCTGGTCGCCATGTGCCGGGCCTTTGCGAAGACGCTGGGCGCCAATGGCGGCGGGGCGATCATCAATGTCCTGTCCGCGGGCGGGATCATCGCCGTGCCGGACATGGGCGGATACAGCCCGTCCAAATTCGCCGCGCGGGCGGCCTCCAATTCCATCCGGGCCGAGCTGATGCCGCAGGGCACGCAGGTGACCGCGCTGATCGTCGGGGCCGTGGATACGCGCATGGCATCCCACGTCACGCGGCACAAGACGCCGCCCGAAGATATCGCCAAAGCCGGGCTGCAGGCCATCGCCGCCGGCATTGACGAGCACGACACCGATCCACACGCCGTCGCCATACGCGCCGCGCTGGCCCGCGATCCCAAGGGCCTTGAGCGCGACATGGCCGAACGGCTGAATTCCTAATCGAGACGAGAGGTCAGGACGCGAATTATGACTGCGCACCTCATCAATACCGTGCCCCATACGCTGGAGCCGACCGACCACCCCTATATGACCGGGGCCTGGACGCCGAATTTCGACGAATATGACGCCCATGACATGGAAGTCATCGGCGAGATCCCGAAGGACATTGACGGGGTCTATGTGCGGAACACGGAAAACCCGATCCACAAGCCGATCGGCACGTATCACCCATTCGACGGCGACGGCATGATCCACATCATGTCGTTCCGCGACGGCAAGGCCTTCTACCGCAACCGCTTCGTCCGCACCAAGGCGTTCGAGGAAGAGATGAAGGAAGGCGGCGCCATCTGGGCCGGCATCGCCGAGAACCCGAAGAAATCCAAGCGCGAGGGCTGGGGCGCGCAGGGGCGGCTGAAGGATTCGTCCTCCACCGACGTGGTGGTCCATGCCGGCCGGGTGCTGAGCACCTTCTATCAGTGCGGCGACGGTTACCGGCTGGACCCGTACACGCTGGATCAGTCCGGTCCCGAAAGCTGGGTGCCGTCCGATTACGGCATTTCGGCGCACCCCAAAGTGGACGAGCGGACGGGGGAGTTGATGTTTTTCAACTACTCCAAGGAAGCGCCGTACATGCATTACGGCGTCGTGGACAAGGATAACCAGCTGACGCACTACGTGCCGATCGAGCTGCCGGGGCCGCGCCTGCCGCATGACATGGCGTACACGGAAAACTATTCCATCCTGGCCGATTTGCCGCTGTTCTGGGACCCGGACGCGCTGGCCAAGGGTTTTCACGCCAGCCGCTTCTTCCGCGACCTGCCGACGCGCTTTGCGATTATCCCGCGCCACGGCCAGCCGGAGGACATCAAGTGGTTCGAGGCGGACCCGACCTATGTGCTGCACTGGATGAACGCCTATGAAGAGGGCGACGAGATCGTCCTGGACGGCTATTTCCAGGAGGAGCCGCAGCCACAACCGCTGGAGCATATGCACCCGGAGCTGGGGCAGATGATGGCCTTCCTCGACGAGCATTCCTTCCGGCCCAAGCTTCACCGCTGGCGCTTCAATCTGAAGACGGGCGAGACGAAGGAAGAGCATCTGGACGACCGCATTCTGGAGTTCGGCTCCTTCAATCAGGACATTGGCGGGACCAAGGGGCGCTATCTCTATTCCACCACCACCAAGCCGGGCTGGTTCCTGTTCGACGGCGTGGTCAAGCATGATTTCGAGACCGGCAAGTCCCAGTCCGTAAGCTTTGGCGACAACCGCTTCGGCAGCGAGGCGCCGTTCGCGCCGCGCCAGAATGCGCAGGACGAGGATGACGGCTATCTGGTCAGCTTCATCACCGACATGAACGAGAACCGCTCGGAATGCGTGCTGATCGACGCCAAGAATATCGAGGATGGCCCGGTGTGCCGGATCATCCTGCCGCACCGGATTTCCAGCGGCACGCACGCCACCTGGGCCGACGGCCCGCGCCTGCGTGAAACGCAATCGCGGCTGGGCATCGCGGCCGGGGAGATGGCGGCATGAGCCTGGACGCCCCGAACACGACCGAAGACCTGCTGGCCAAGGAAGACATCCGCGACGTGCTGGCCCGCTATGCGCGCGGCATCGACCGGGCGGACGGCGAGCTTCTGAAAAGCTGCTATCACGCGGACGCGGAGGAAGAGCACGGCAGCACCTATGCCGGACCGGCGCACCCCTATATCGACGGCGCGGTGGCGCGGATGAAAAAGAACCCGCACCCGATGGCGCACTATATCTGCAACACGCATGTGGAGCGGGACGGCGATACCGCCTTCGTCGAGACCTATGTCCTGACCTTCGCGCGGTTCGAAAAGGACGGCGAACCCTATGACACGCTGACCGGCGGGCGGCTGTTCGACAAGTTCGAAAAACGCGGCGGCAAGTGGAAGATCGCCCACCGCAAGATGACCTTCGACTGGAACCGCGACGCGCCCTCCGCCGAGGGCTGGTGCCTGGGCGTGTTCGACCCCGAGGACCCCAAGATGAATATGTGGGGCCGGGACGGTAAGGACCTGACCTATACGCGGTTTTAGGCGGTTTTTTTCTTTTACGGGGGGCTGGCAGGATTGCGTGTAGCCGCCTGACCACCCCTCTCCCATTCCGTCATCCAAAGCCCTTGCGGCCTTTGGGACGTCATTACCCTCTCCCCTTTTTAAGGGGCGAGGGTTTTTCTCTTTCACCCACCGCCAGCCTCCACCGTCATCCTCCGGGTGATAGCGAGCGCGTGTTGCCTTCTGTGACGGCCCTTCGAGACGCCGCGCCCATGGCGCGGCTCCTCAGGGTGATGGGAAGGGCGGAGAAAGAGGGCTTCTCACCTCCCCGCCCTTAGCCTGAGGAGCCCGTGAGGGCGTCTCGAAGGCGGGGTCGAGAAGACGCGAACTTTCCCCGGCGAGCTCCGCGAAACTTCCCCGCAAAAGAAAAGACCGCAGGCCGTTGGCGGCCTGCGGTCGTCCCCCCCCGCAAAAGATCCTTTTACGGATCTGTTCGCTAGAACTGGTAGCTCAGCTCCACGCCATAGGTGCGCGGGGCGCCGAGGCGGGACATTTCGTCGCCGAGGAACGGAATGACGTTCACGCGGTGGAACTCGTCGGTGAGGTTGCGGCCCCAGACGGACACGCCCCAGGGCTGATCCGGCGGAGACAGGGTGAGGTTGGCGTTCAGGAGGCCGTAGGCTTCCTCTTTCTGAATGTTTTCAGGCGACCAGAACAGCTCGCCCTGATGGGCGTAGGTCACGCGGGCGGTAAGCGCATCGCGCCACTGGCCGGCGTCCAGCGTCAGCTCCGCCCCGATATTATACTGGTATTCCGGGGTGCGCTGCAGCTTGTTGCCGGAGGCGTCGAGACCGTTGGAGTCGATGAACTCCAGATATTCGGTGTCGAGCACGGTCACCGCGCCGAACAGGAAGAGGTTTTCGGTCGCCTGCAGCTGGAACTCGCCCTCGAAGCCGAGGATTTCGGCGTCGGCGGCGTTGTCGGTGATGTTGCACAGGCACCCGTCATCGGTCTGGGTGACCTGCAGGTCCTTGTACTCCATGAAGAAGCCCGCGAGATTCAGGCGCGCGCGTCCGTCAAAGAAGTCCCACTTGGCGCCGGCCTCGAAGTTATTGACCGTTTCCGGGTCGTAGGAGGTCTGGGCCGCGATGGCGTTGGCCGGGTCGTCCTCGAACCCGCCGCCCTTATAGCCGCGCGAATAGGTGAGATAGAGGAAGAGGTCCTCGGTGGGGGTGATTTCCGCGGTGATCTGCGGGGTCAGCTCCGACCAGCTGTCGTCATAATCGGCGGTGAAGGACTCGCCCTCCAGGAAGGTGGCGGCGAGCGGCGTGGCCGCGACCGGGTCATCCGGGTTGAACTTGTCGCCGGTTTCGACGGCGGTGCCGGTGACCGTGCCTTCCTTCTTGTCGTGCGAATAGCGCAGGCCGCCGACGATGCGAAACATGTCGTTGAAGGTGTAGCCCACCTGTCCGAAGGCGGCGTAGGAGGTGGTGTTCGCCTTGTTATCCCAGTGGGATTCGCCGTTCAGCGTCGGCAGGCCCAGAAGGTTTTCCACCCAGAACTTGTCGTATTTCTTCACGTCGTCGTGCTGGAAATACACGCCCGCGATCCAGTCGAACGGGCTGTCGCCCAGCGACGATGTCAGGCGGAGCTCTTGGCTGAACTGAACGATGGCCTCCTTCTCGTTCACCGGGAATTCGAAGGTGAGCGGATTGGCGACGCCGAACGGGCTGTCCGGGCCAAGGCCGGTCTGACTGTAGATATTGTGGGCTTCGCCGTCGCGATAGCCGGTGATGCTGGACAGGGTCGCGTTGTTATTGGCGACCGGAACGTCGATGCCCAGCGTCACGCCGAAGGCCTCGCGCTCCAGCCCTTGCGAGGTGGGGTCCAGATCGCCCTTGTAGGTCGGGTGTTCGGGCAGGCCTTCGCGCAGGTCCAGACCGCCCTCCCGCACGCTGTCGATCAGGGCGCGGGTGGCGCTCCACGGTCCCTGACCGGGCAGGTTCGGGTCGTCCAGGCCAACAGAATGGAAGCCGTTGGATTCGTCATTCATATAGTCGAAGACGAGGCGGGCGCGGGCGTCGCTCTGGTCAGACTCCCAGAGGAGCTGGCCGCGGAACTGCGCCGATTTCAGGTCGTCGAGGTCGCGTCCGTGGAGGATGTCCTCGTTATAGCCGTCGCGGTCGCGGTACTGGACGGAGAGGCGCGTCGCCAGCGTGTCGGTGATCGGGCCGGTCCAGTGGCCGGAAATGAACTTGGAGCTGTAATTGCCGTAGCCGACGCGGATCGCGCCGCCGGGTTCGAACTCCGGCTCGCGCGTGATGACGGAAATGGCGCCGCCGACGACGTTGCGGCCCAGCAGCACGCCTTGCGGGCCGCGAATGACCTCGACGCGCTCGATATCGAAGAAATCGGTGTTCAGAAGGCCGGAACGGCCGACATAGACATTGTCGATGAAAATGCCGATCGACTGGTCGGCCGAGGGCGAGTCGAGGCGCGTATTGGTGATGCCGCGGATATTGTATTCGTTATCCAGCGGGGTCAGCGCGGTGAAGGACAGCGAGGCGACGCTGCGCGCCAGATCCTCATAGGACTGGATATTGTCGTTCTCCAGATTTTCGCCGGTCACGGCGGCGACGGCGACGGAGGTGTCCTGAAGGCCGGTTTCGCGGCGTTGCGCAGTGACCATGATTTCGTCCAGCGCGAAGCCTGATTGCGCCTGGTCCTGGGCGGGCGGGCCCTGGTCCTGCGCCATGGCGGCGGACGGCGCGGCGGCCAGGGCGGCGGCAAGCGCAATGAGAGACGGCGTGATGCTGGAACGCATGAATTTTTCCTCCCCGTTGCCGGGCCGCGTAACTGCCGCGGCTTGGCCGGTTTTGCCCGGCCCGGCGTTATTGATGCGCCGATTCACTGACTCGGAGTCAATCAATTGTCATCAGAGAGGGTTTGGAAATGCAAGTGAAAAAGTCAAAAGCTCCAAGGATAGGGGCGGGGTGTGGCAAGGATGCACGAAGCAAAGCGTCTCCCGAGGGTTGAAATCGCTGCGGTTCAACGGTTTCCTCTTACGCTAACGGCAACTTTATTGAGTGAAAGCCGGTGTATATTGTTGCGATGCAGCATTTTTTATTGTGCTTTGCGGCATTGGCGGGGCTGGGCTTATGCCTGCGCGACTGCCGCGCCGCACCGCGCCAACGGGCTTTAACGCGACTTGCATAACGGATACCAAGGACGGCAAATCGTTCCTTCTTGTCGAGGAGACAGACCCCATGACTCAACAGGCCGCCGATCTGGCGCAAACGCACGCCAATACCCTGGAAAAGGCGCTGGAGGCCTGCCGCACGCGCGCCTATTGGAGCCCGTTCAAGGAGTCGCCCTCCAGCAAGATTCACGGCAATGAGAAGCCGGCCGAAGGCAAGGCGGCGTTCGAGGCGATGCTGGGCAAGCCTTTCGAGCTGGACCAGCCGGGGGAGATCGGGCGGACGGGGTACGAGGTTTCGCCCTATACGCAGAAACCGCTGGGGATCGATTATCCGAAAGCGGACCCGGATGCGCTGTTCGCGGCGGCCAGGGCGGCGATGCCGGGCTGGAACGCCCTGACGCCCGAGGAGCGCGCCGGGGTGTGCCTGGAGATGGCGTTCCGGCTGGAGGACCAGGCCTTCGCCAACGCGCACGCGACAATGCACACGGCCGGGCAATCCTATCTGATGGCGTTTTCGGGCAGCGGGGCGAACGCGCTGGACCGCGGGGTGGAGGCGCTGGCTTATGGCTACAAGGCGCTGAAGGACATCCCGCAGGAAGCCGAATGGGAAAAGAATTTCGGCGCGGGCGGGGACGTGCGCCTGAAAAAGACCTATCGCACACGACCGCGCGGCGTGGCGGTGGTGATCTGCTGCGCGACGTTTCCGATGTGGAACGCCTATCCAGCGATCTTCGCGAACCTGATGACCGGCAATCCGGTGATCCTGAAACCGCACCCGAACGGCATCCTGCCGGTGGCGATGGCGGTGAAGCGGTGCCGGGAAGTGCTGGAGAGCGCCGGGTTCGACCCGAACCTGGTGCTGCTGGCCGCCGATACGCGGGAGGCGCCGGCGACGATAGACCTGATCCAGCACGCCGACTGCGCGATCATCGACTATACCGGCAGCCAGCGCTTCGGGACGTGGATCGAACAGAATTGCCGCGACAAGCTGGTCTATACGGAAACGGCTGGATGCAACGGCGTGGTCATCGAGTCGACGGACGATCTGGACGGGCTGATCAATGGCCTCGCCAATGTTCTGTGCGGGTTCTCCGCCCAGATGTGCACGACGCCGCAGAACATTCATGTGCCGGCGGAGGGGATCGTCGCGGACGGCGAGCGGATCACGTTCGACGATTTCGCGGACCGGCTGACAGAGGCGATTGCCGAGCGGACGGGCAACCCGAAGCGGGCGGCGGCGCTGTGCGCGGCGGTGCAGGCGGAGGCCTCGCTGGAGCTGATCGAGAAATTGCGCGGGGAGGCGGGCAGGGCGGGCCGCGTGCGGCTGGACAGTCATCCCTATGACCACCCGGATTTCCCGGATGCGCGGACGGCGACGCCGCTGGTGATCGAGACCGATGCGGATCATTCCGAGCTATACTCCTAAGAGCATTTCGCGCCGGTCGCCTTCCTTATCCGGGAGGCGGACGCGGATGCGGCGCTCTCCAACGCCGCGCGGCTGGCGCGGGAGAAGGGGGCGATCAGCTCCTATCTCTACTCGGCGCAGCCGGATTATCTCGCCAAGGCGCAGAACGCGTTCGCCGACGCCGGGGCCTCGCTGTGGTGCAACATGCCGGCGAACATGCCGATCAATTTTGCCGCCGCGTACAGCGATTATCACGTCACGGGGCTGAACCCGGCGGGCAATGCGTGCCTGGCGGATCTGGCGTTCGTGGCCAACCGGTTCCGCATCGTACAGTTCCGCGAACCGGCGGCGGCGTGATGGCGAGCGAAGACGATCTGATCGGGAGCTGGCGTCTGGTCAGCTGGACGATTTCCTATCCGGACGGGCGCAAGACGCATCCGTTCGGCGAGGCGCCGGAGGGGATGATCCTCTATACCGCGGACGGGGCGATGTCGGCGGCGATTGCGCGTAGCGGTCGGCCGTTGTTCGGGCGCGCCGATATCCGCAATGCGCCGGAGGGCAAGCGGGCCGCGGCTTACGATTCCTATTTCTCATATGCCGGGCGCTGGGCGCTGGACGGCGATCAGGTGCGGCACGAGGTGACGCTGGCCCTTAACCCGGACTTTGTCGGCACGACGCAGGTGCGCGACGTGCTGCTGGAGGGCGAGACGCTGACCCTTTCGGCGGACGAGGGGACGGGCGCCAAGGCCCGCCATCACGCCCTGGTCTGGACGCGGCGCTAGTCTTCGCCCGCGAAGCGCATGGCCAGGAAGAAGCAGACGATGGCGACCGCGTAGCCGACGGGCGAGATGATGGCGATGGAATAGCGGATGCCTTCCTCGCCCGGGAACATCATGTCGGCGAGCGCGGCGACGGCCGGCGGGCCGATCACCAGCCCGACGAAATTCACCACGAACAGATAGGCCGCCGAGACGGTGGCGCGCATGCGGTTGGGCGCGATCTGTTGCAGCGCGGCGGCGGCGACCCCGATGGGCGTGGCGCCGGCGGCGAAGAAGAAGACGAAAATGAAGGCGGCCAGCCAGGGATTGGGGACCAGCGAATAGAACGCCGCGCAGACGGCGCCAACCACGGCCGCGCCGCCGCAGACCGCCATGCGGGCCTTCACCGAGCCGCCGGCCTTGTCCGACAGCCAGCCGCCGCCGATCAGACCGATCATGCCGCCGATAATCAGCGCCGCGCCGGTCAGGTAACCGGAATTGGCGACGCTGAAGCCGTGTACGCGAACGAACAGGACGGCGGTCCATGAGACGGCGGCGAACACGGCCAGATTGACCATGCCGACGGCCAGGAAATGCATGGAGATGAAGCCGGCGCGCGACTTCAGGAAGGCAAACAGGTCGCGCAGCGTGGCGTGGTCGCCGTCCGTGACGACTCCCTTGCGCGCGGGTTCCGGCAGCATCCAGAGCAGCGCGGCGATCAGCAGGCCGGGCAGGCCGACCGCGATGAAGACAACGCGCCAGGGCTCCAGCTGTCCGACCAGCGGCAGGCTGAACGAGCCGGCGTTTGTGACCAGCGCCACCACCATGCCGCCCAGCAGGAAGGCCAGCCCGGCGCCGGTGGCGGAGCCGAGGCTGTAGACGCCCATGGCCAGGCCCAGGCGCTTCTTCGGGAAACTGTCGGAGATCACGGAATAGGCGGCCGGGGAGAGCGTGGCCTCGCCCACGCCGACGCCGATCCGGGCGGCGAATAGCTGCCAGAAACTGCCCGCCATGCCGGAGGCCGCGGTCATGGCGCACCAGATGGCGGCGCCGATGCCCGCCACGCGCAAGCGGCGCGTGCGGTCGATCAGGCGGCCGATGGGCAGGCCGGCGAAAGTGTAGAACAGGGCGAATGCCGGCCCCATCAGGAGGCCGATCTGGGTGTCGGTGACGTTGAACTCGGCCTTCAGGGGTTCGACCAGAAGGCTGATGATCATCCGGTCGATGAAGGAAAAAATATAGGCGAAGAAAAGAATTGCGACCGTCGCCCATGCGATGATCGGGCGCGGATAGGAATCGTCCCGCGCGGCGGTCTCAGTCTCGGTCATGGGCGACGGTTCGCTTTTTGTCAGTGTGAGTCAGGTAGAGAAAAGAAGCCTAGCGCGCTTCGGAATCAAAGTCCGTTTCGACGCCCATGGCTTCCAGAAGTTCGGCGCGGTCATAATATTCGCGCCATTCCTGAACCTTGCCGTCCTCGATCTCGACAACGCCCACGACCGGCACTTCGCCCGCGTGGCCGTTATAGGTGAAGTCGTCGATGCGCTCCATGAAAACCACGCCGTCGATCACGCCGAGATTCTGGATCTTCAGCTCGATCTCCTCGATGCCCTCGGCCATGTGGCCGATGCGGTTGCCGATGGCTTCGCGGCCGACGATCGGCTCGACCATCATGGAGTGAAGCGAGCCGTCCTCGGCGAACAGGTCAACGACCTTGTCCCAGTCCTGATCGTTCCACGCCTGGATCATTTCATTGGCGACGGCGAGCTTTTCTTCGTCCGTGTCGGCAAAGGCCGGAGCGGCGATGGCGAGCACGGCAAGGGCGGCGACGCCGCCTAGAATATTGCGCATTGGAATTCCTCCCGATAAGGTTTGTTTATGCAAGTCATAGTTCCCGCACATACCGTGCGCCGTCAAGCAAGAACCGACAAATGAATCTCGAACTCGATGGAAAAGCCGGCCTGATCACGGGCGCGGGCAAGGGTCTGGGCCGCGCCTATGCGCTGGCGCTGGCCAAACGCGGCGCCGCCGTGCTGGTCAATAACCGCGTGCGGGAAGGCGCGCCCGACAGCGCGGCCGCGGTGGTCGAGGAAATCCGCAGCGCCGGCGGCAAGGCGGAGATCAGCCATGTCGACGCGATGGAAAAAGGCGCGGCGGCGAAGATGGTGGAGCAGGCGCGCGAGGCGTTCGGGCGGCTGGACTATGTGATTTCCAACGCCGGCGTGGGCGAGGCGAAACGCTTCACCAAGCAGCCGGAAGAGACTTTCCGCGATATTTTCGAGCTGAACTTCTTTGCCGCCGCCGATCTGGCGCGGGCGGCGCTGCCGCATCTGGAAGAGAGCGGGGCGGGACGCATCGTGTTTTCCATGTCGACCGCCGGGATACTGGGCGCGCCGGGCATGGCGGCCTATTCCAGCTCCAAATCCGCGCTGTACGGCCTGACCCGGGCGCTGGCTTTCGAAGGCGATGGCCGGGGCGTCAAGGTCAATTCCATCGCGCCCTACGCCCATACCCAGATGACGGACGACTACATGCCGCCGGGCGCCAAGCACGGCGTGGAGCCGGAGCGCGCGGCGCTGTGCGCGACATGGCTGGCCAGCCCCGCCTGCACGGCAAACGGTGAAGTCTTCATCGCCGGCGCGGACCGCGTCCGCCGGGCGCGCTTCCTGACATCGGAGGCGGTGATCATCCCGGCCGACGCCAGTGACGAGGCAACCGACGCCGGCATGAAGGAAGCGTCCCACAAGAACGCCACCCATTCAGCCGGAACGGCGCAGGACGATTTCCTGGAACTGTTGAATACGCTCTAGGCCGCGACCAGCGGTTTCACCCATTCGGGCAGGCCGTCGCCGTCCTTGATCATCTTGACCAGGCCAAGATCGACATAGTCGCGCCAGTTCCTGATCTTGCCGTCCTCGAATTCGAAGACGCCCATATAGGGGGTCTGGATGCGCGTGCCTTCGGCGTCGACATAATCATCCACGCCTTCGACCATCACGCGGTCGCCGTCCTGGGTCCAGTGGCGGATGAACCAGCGGATCTCGGTCTGGCCCGCCCCGAATTTTTCCAGGAAACGGCGCACCCAGTCCTTGCCCTCCAGCGGGCGGGAGCCGACGTGATAGTGATAGACGACATCGTCATGCAGCTGGTCCAGCACGCCGTCGAGGTCGCCTTTTTTCCAGCAATCAATGACGGTCTGGATGGTGTCGATATGCGCCATTTAAGCTGCCTCTCCGCGGCCGATGACGAAGCTGACCGCCGTGGTCGCGCTGCCGCCGATATTGAGGGTCTGAACGCGCTCCACGCCGTCCACCTGATAGCCGCCCGCCTGACGGGTGACCTGTTTGAAGCCGTCCAGCGCCATGCGCACGCCGGTCGCGCCGACCGGGTGGCCGGTTCCGATCAGGCCGCCTGACGGGTTGATCGGCTTTTCGCCGTCTATGGCGATGACGCCGTCCTCCACCGCTTTCCAGCTCTCGCCCGGCGCGGTCAGGCCGAAATGGTCGATGGCCATGTATTCGGTGGTGGTGAAGCAGTCATGGGTTTCGATGACGTCCACCGCGTCCAGCGTCGTGCCCGCGCGCGACTGGGCGTCCACCACGGTCTGGCGGATATGGGGGAAAATGTAAGGGCTGTTGCCGCCGGCATCGATCTTCGCCTGATAGGCGATGGGGGCGGAGTGATGGCCCCAGCCCTCGATCTTGGCGAGGTCTTCCAGCTTCAGGCCGCGCTGCTTGGCGTAGGCGCGGGCCTTGTCCTCGGAGGCCAGGAAGGCGACGGCGACGCCATCGGTGATCTGGCCGCAATCCTGTTTGCGGATGCGCCCGTCGATGACCGGGTTGGCTTCGTCGTCCGTGGTGAAGCTGGCCTCGGTGAATTCCCATTTGCGGGTCTGGGCGTTCGGGTTGCGGCGGGCGTTTTCGAAATTGGTCTTCGCGATGCCGGCCAGATGCTCATGCTTCAGGCCGTAGCGGCGGTCATATTCGTCGCCCAGCTTGGCGAAGATGTGCGGCCAGGGCATGGCCACGCCCTCGAACTCGTGGCCCGACCAGATGGCCGCGCCCAGATGGCCCGCGGCCTCGATGCCCGGGACATTGCGCATCTGCTCCAGCCCGACGACGCAGGCGAGGTCATAGCGTCCGGCCTCGATCTCGGCCGAGGCGGCGAGAAGGGCGATGCTGCCCGAGGCGCAGGCCGCTTCGTGGCGTCCGGTGGGCAGGTCGGCCCATTCCTCCCGGCACATGCCGAAGAAGCCGCCCATCAGGCCCTGATGGTTGAAAAGCTCGCCCACGAAATTGCCGACATGGCCGGTTTCGACATCCGCCGGGTCGATGCCGGTGGCGTCCAGCGCGTGATCCACGGCGTCCTTGAAGGCGGCCATGATGTCCTTGTCCTGGCGCATCCAGTTTTCGCTGAAATCGCTTTGCCAGCCGCCAAGAATGTAAACGGGACGGGTCATTTAAAGCCTCCTTTGGCCTAGTTCTGCGCCAGCCATGCGTCGAGGGAATCGAGACGGTCCGCGCCCCAGAACAACTCGTCGCCGACGGTGAAGCTGGGGGCGCCGAAGACGCCCTTGGCCTTTGCGGCCTCGGTTTCCTCGATCAGGCGGGACTTGATGGCGGGCTCGGCGATGCCGTCCTTGAAGGCGGCGGCGTCTGCGCCGACCGATTTTGCGACGTCCGCCAGCGTGCCCGGGTCATCGACCGCCTGACCCTTGCCGAAGACGGTCTCGAAAACCGCCGCGACATAGGGCTGGGCGAGGTCCGGCGCATTGGCGTCCAGCCAGTAGAAGCCGCGCGCGGCGGGAATGGAATTATACGGGAAGGGCTTGGGCCAGGCGTAGGGCTTGCCCAGCAGGGCGGCCTGACGCTCCACGTCATGGAAGATGTATGAACCCTTGTCCGTGCCCGGCATGTCCGGAGCGTGGCCGCGCTCCTTGAAGATCGCGCCCAGCGCGATGGGGCGGTGGACCAGGTCGCGCATATGCTTGCCCGCGACCGCGCCGATGCGGTCATAGGCGAAATAGGAATAGCTCGACGAGAAGTCGAAATAGAAATGGACGGGATCAGCCATTACGGGGCCTCGTTCAGTTCGCGGCGGACCACCTTGCCCAGCGAGTTGCGGGGCAGGGCGTCCACGGTCTTGAGTTTCTCGGGCAGCTTGTAGACGGCGAGCTCCTTCTCCTTGAGGAAGGCGGTAAGCTCCTCCAGCGTCAGGGACTGACCCTCATGCAGGGCGACGACGGCGCAGACGCGCTCGCCCAGCCGCTCGTCGGGATAGGAGGCGCAGGCGGCCTCGCGCACGGCGGGGTGACTCTCGACAAGGGCTTCGACCTCCGCCGGGGAGATATTCACGCCGCCGCGGATGATGATCTCCTTCGAGCGGCCGACGAAGCGGTAGAATTTGTCGTCCACCAGCTCGAACAGGTCGCCCGTGCGGAAATAGCCTTTTTTGTCGAAGCAGGAGGTGTCGATGCCGTCCTTGCGCCAGTAGCCGTCGAAGGTCATGGCGCCGTCGATGCGCAGCTCGCCCTTCTCGCCGGGCTTCTTGATGTCCTTTTCCGTTTCCGGATCGACCAGCCTTGTGCGGACGCTGGTCCCGACGCGGCTGGGCCAGACATCGGAATCGCCAAAGCGCGGGAAATAGGCGGCGCGGGTTTCCGGGTCCGGGGCGATCTCGCCGGTGGTGACCAGAGAGGCGCCCTCGTTGGAGCCGAACACATTGATGACGGTGACGCCGTGCTCCTCCTGCCAGCCCTTCACCATCCAGGGGGCGAGGGGGGCGGAGCCGGAGGCGACGCGGCGGACAGAGGAAATATCCGCCTTCTCCAGAATTTCCGGCGCCTTGAGGAGCTGGTTCAGAACCGCGGGCGGGACCAGGGTGTAAACGACCTTTTCCTGCGCGATCTGGCGCAGGAAGACGCCGAGATCGAACGGGTGGTGCTGGACCAGCACGCCCTTGGCGATCAGCCACGGCATGACCATGCCGCCGATGGAGGCGATATTGATCATCGGGAAGGGGCTTAAGAAAGCCTCGCCTTTCTTCACCGTGGCGGCCTCCAGCATGATTTCGCCGTTGAAGACCCAGTGATTGTGATGGCGCGGCACGCCCTTGGGCGCGGATTCCGTGCCCGACGTCCAGCAAATGGTCAGGACCTCGTTCGGGTCGATGTCCTTGCCGCCGAGCGGGCCGGAATCGGCGTCACTGGCCCCGAGCGAATCCAGGCTGACCGCGCCCTCCGACGCGTTATCGCCCCAGCAGCCGACGACCGCGTCCGGCGCGTGGGCGGCGCAGGCGGCCAGTGCGCCCTCCGCGTAAGGATGGCCGGCGAAGCTGGTGACGGTGAGGAAGGCTTTGGGTTCGATCAGCGGCAGAATCTGGGCCAGCTCGTGCTTGCGGTACTGCACCGCGACCGGGCTGAGGATCAGGCCGGAACGGGCGCAGGCGAGGAAGACGGCGACGCCCTCCACGATATTGGGAAGTTGCATGACCACGCGGTCGCCGCGCTTCAGCCCTTGCGCGGCGAACCACTCACAGAGCGCGTTCACGCGGCCGTTCAGCTCGCCGAACGACCAGCGTTGCGGCTCGCTGCCCAGCAGGTCGGCGCGGTTCAGCGGATCGACAATGGCGGGATCATCGCCGCTTTCGGCGACGGCCTCGCGGAACACGTCGTCAACGGTGCGGCCGGTCCACCAGCCGCGCTTGTAATAGTCCTTCACGCGGGCGGGCGGGCTGAGCGGTATGCCGCCCTTCGCCTTGCCGCCGCCGAACAGGGCGGAGAGGAAGCCGCCGGAGCTAGAGGGTTTTTGCGTGGTCATATTCCCTCGCGAGTTGGTCGATGATGTCGGCGGCGGGCCGGATCGCATCGATCTGTCCGACGCCGTGTCCGGCCGACCATACATGTTTCCAGGCCTTGGCTGGATTCCCGGCGTCCTTGAAGTTCGGACCCTTGCTGGCCGCCTTCAGCTGATCCAGATCGATGCCGGCCGCTTTCAGGCTGGGTTTCAGCCAGTTGGCGGGGACCCCGGTGATGGCGTCCGACCGCTGGATATCCTCAATGGTCGCGGAGACCAGCATCTCCTTATAGGCGGGATCGGCGATGCTCTCGGCGGCGGCGATGAACTGCGTGCCGACATAGGCCAGATCCGCGCCCAGGATTTCGGCGGCGCGCACCGCGCGGCCCGTGGCGATGGAGCCGGCGAGCACGATGGGGCCGTCAAAGAACTGGCGCACCGCGTCGACAAAGGCGAAGCCCGACATCTCGCCGGTATGGCCGCCGGCGCCGGAAGAGACCAGGACCAGACCGTCCGCGCCCGCCGCGGCGGCCTTTTTCGCGAAGGCCAGGCTGTTCACGTCGGCGAAGACCGCGCCGCCATAATCATGCACGGCGGGAATCACGCGCTGCGGACCGCCCAGCGCGGTGATGACCACGCCCGGCTTGTATTTGCTGACCAGCGCCAGTTCATCGTCCAGCCGGTCATAGGACGAATGGACGACCATGTTCAGCGCCCACGGGGCGGCGTCCTCATCGCCGTCCAGCGCGCTGGAAATCTGGCTCATCCAGTCGTCGAGGATGGAGACGTCGCGCGCATTGGGCGCGGGGAAGGACCCGACCATGCCGGACTTGCAGGTGGCGATCACGAGGTCGGGGCCGGACACCAGAAACATGGGGGCGGCAATGGCGGGCAAGCGAAGTTTCGCCTTGAAGGATTGAACGTCGAACACGGGCGCTCCGTCTGTAATGGGACGCGGATCGTAGCTTGCAAAATAAAACCTTCAAGAGGCCCGGACCTGTATCCGGCCCGGGCGGCGTTCCGGAGAAAATTCCGTTTCGCCTGTCGTGGCCGGCCATTGCGGAGCGCCCGGAGGCCGGCGCAAAAGACCTGCGCCGGCAGCGCGCGCGGCGGGGCGCTTCCCGGCTTCAGGGCGCGCGCGCCGGATAAGGCGGTTGCCGAAAAAACCCGCGATGCTGCACAGAAAATTTCAGAAAAAACTTTCTTGTGAAAATTTAATGTCAGTTAAATCAAATATTTAGCTCAAGGGTGCGAAAATGTCTCGATTGACAGGCTTTGCGCATGCCGCTTATCAATTCCGTGAGTTGCACAATAATACCCATAGGGAGCCCGGCGAAGCAGCCATCCGGGCGGGGGAGGAAAATATGAAGTCTCAGGCGAAAACCATCGCACTTCGCGGCGTCAGCACCGCCGCTATCGCATTCTCTGCCGCGCTGATTTCAGCGCCGGCCAGCGCCCAGATCGACGAGATCGTCGTGACCGCGACCAAGCGTTCCGAAAGCGTCCAGTCCATTCCGGTGGCCGTGACCGCGTTCGGCTCCGAAGAGCTGGAGAAGGGCCGGATCCAGGATCTTTCCGAGATCGCGGACCGCACGCCCAGCTTCTCCTTCCAGAAAGCGGACTCGACCGAGCAGGAACTGATCATCCGCGGCATCGGCACGATCCGCCTGGACAGCGCCTCCGCCGACCCGTCGGTGGGCCTGTTCATCGACGAAGTCTATATCGGCCGCCGCGGCACGGCGACGCCGCCGGTCTTTGACCTGCAGCGCGTGGAAGTCCTGCGCGGCCCGCAAGGCACGCTCTACGGCAAGAACGTGGTCGGCGGCGCGGTCAACCTCATCACGGCGCGCCCGGAAGACACGTTCGGCGGCGCGCTTTCCGCCTCCTACGGCAATTACAACGCGATCCAGTCGGACGGTTACGTGACCGGGCCGCTGGCCAACGGCATCGCCGGCCGCCTGGCCTTCTTCCAGTCCAGCCGCGACGGCTATGCCGATAACATCATGACCGGCGACGAGCTGGAGAACCTGGACCAGTGGGGCGCGCGGGGCGCGGTGGACGTTGATTTCAACGAACGCGCCAGCCTGCAGCTGACCGGCGAGTGGTCCTATACCGAGAATGACGGCCAGTCGCGCTATCCGGTGGACGCGGTCAGCATTGACGGACCGGGCACGGTGCGCGGGTTCGGCGGTCCGGCGACCGACGATGTGCGCACGTCCAACCACCCGTTCGACCTGTTCGAGAAAACCCGGACCTACGGCCTGACGGCGCGGTTCGATTACGAGCTGGACTGGGCGACGCTGACTTACTTGAGCGCCTGGCGCTACGGCAACGCGTCCGACAAATTCTCCCAGTCGGGCCTGACCTCTCCGCCATCGCTCACGGACTCGATTGTGGGCCAGTACGAGGATTACAGCGCCTACACCCAGGAGCTGCGCCTGACCTCCAATTCGTCCGGTCCGCTCAACTGGATCGGCGGTCTCTATTATTACAACGAGACCACGAACCGCGAGGACACGAACAGCGCGACATCCTTTGCCTTCGCCGGACCGGGCACGACCGGGGATGTCCTGGACGGGACCTATATCTATACCCAGTCCGCCAAGACCCAGAACCTGGCCGCGTTCGGCGAGGTCAATTACGACGTGACCGATGCGTTCACCCTGACCGCCGGCCTGCGCTACACGGTCGACGACAAGGAACTCGAGAACAAGGTCAACTGCCTGGACTATGGCGCGCCCGGCGCGATCTTCTGCGTGGCGCCGCTTGGCCCGGCCGAAGATCAGTTCGACATCCAGACCGAGGACGACTGGTCGGAGCTGACGCCGAAATTCGCCGCCGAATGGCGCGCGACGGAAAATGTCTTCGCCTATGCCAGCGCCACGCGCGGCTTCAAGGGCGGCGGCTGGCAGGGCAAGCCGGCGAACGAGACCGCGGCGCTGCTGTCCTACAACCCGGAAACCGCCTGGACCTATGAGGCGGGCGTGAAAACGGACTGGGCCGATGGCCGCTTCCGCTTCAACGCCTCCGTCTTCAAGACGGACTTCAGCGACCTGCAGGTCGAGGTTCTGGACGATACGGGTCTGACCCTGGTGGTCTCCAACGCCGCGGACGCCAAGATCAACGGCGTCGAGCTCGAGACCGTGTTCCAGCCGGTCCAGCAGCTTCAGCTGTTCGGCACGGCGTCCTTCCTGGACACCGAGTACGAGAACTTCATCGACTCCACGGGACGGGACCTTTCGGGCAACCAGATCAACCGGACGCCTGAATTCTCCTACACGGTCGGCTTCGATTTCGAGCAGCCGGTGAACGACACCTACATGGTGGGCGCGCGGGCGACCTATTCCTGGCAGGACGAGTTCTTCTGGCTGCCGGAGAACATCAATTTCGAGGACTCCTATGGCCTGCTGAACGGCCGGGTTTCCTTCGGTCCGCAGGATGGCAACTGGGAAGTCGCAATCTGGGGCAAGAACGTGACCGACGAATTGTACCGTCTGGGCATCATTCCCTTCGCCGGGGATGAGTTCTCGCGGTACGGCGCGCCGGCAACCTATGGCGTGGAGCTGAGCGCGCGCTTCTAGGCGGGCACGTTCTTTCAGGCGGGGCTGGTCATTGTCCGGTAGTGACCGGCCCCGCACATCTTTCAGGCGACGCAGACAATATTGAAAATGGCTCGGCAATAAGAAGCCGTCAGGAGATATGGTGAGTGAAGAGGTAAAGGCGCCGGAAAGCGCGCCGCTGCGCCCGGTCCCGCTGCCGGATGTCGATCTGGACGTCGAGCGCCGGGACAATGGCGAGATTCTGATCCGCCACAACACGCCCATCGAAATCGCGGCCGACTCCGTGCCGGCCGGTTTGGCTCGTCAGGCCTCCCTCCAGCCTGATAAACCGCATCTCGCCGAGCGCGCCGGAAGCGAGCGCGCATGGCGGATGCGGTCTTTTTCTCAAGTCAAACGCGATAGCGACGCCGTCGCGCAATGGCTGCTGGACAATAACATCCCGGCGGAACGCCCGATGATGATCCTGTCGGGCAATTCCATCGCGCACGCGACCATGCGCTATGGCGCGTTTGCCGCGCATGTCCCGGTCAGCCCGGTCAGCATCAATTATTCCCGTATTCCCGGCTCCTATGACCGGCTGCAATATGTCTTCGACCTGGTGAAGCCGGCCGTGGTGTTCGCCGAGGACGGGGCGGCGCAGAACGGCGCGCTGAACGCGATGGACCTGTCCGGGGTCACGGTGGTCAGCCGCAATCCGGACGCGCTGGATTGCGACGCGGTCGCCTATGACGAGGTTTTGTCGACGCCGGTGACCGATGCGGTGGAGAAATCCATCACCTCGATCGATCCGGACGCGACGACCGCCTATATGCTGACCTCCGGTTCGACCGGGCGGCCCAAGGCGGTGATGCAGACCCAGCGCATGCTGATCACCAATCTCAGCCAGGGCTGGCAGACGCTGGGCAAAGCTTCGGGCTGGGACGACGTGCTGCTGGAATGGCTGCCGTGGAGCCATGTGTCGGGGGCGTTCACCTCCATGGCCGCGGCGATTTTCGGCGGCACGCTTTATATTGATGACGGCAAGCCCTTGCCGGGCCTGTTCGATGAATCAATCCGGAATTTGCGGGAAATCCCGCTGAAATATTTCACCAATGTGCCGACCGGCTACGCCATGCTGGTCGATGCGCTGGAGGCCGATGACGAACTGCGGGAGACGTTCTTCTCCAAGCTGGGGATGATGCTCTATGGCGGGGCGGGCCTGCCGCAACCGGTGCTGGACCGGCTGCAGACCCTGGCGGTGAAAACCACGGGCCACCGCATCTTCATGACCACCGGCTATGGCGCGACGGAAACGGCTTCGGGCTGCATGGCGATCTACTGGCCGACCGACAAGGTGGGCGTGGGCCTGCCCATGCCGGGCCTGACGATCAAGCTGGTCCCGGCTGACGACCGCTACGAGATCCGCTTCAAGGGTCCGATGGTGATGTCCGGCTATTACGCCCAGCCGGAGAAGAACAAGGAAATCTTCGACGAGGAAGGTTTCTACAAGATCGGCGACACGGTTACCTTCATCGACGAGAACGATCCCAGGCAGGGCCTGGCCTTTGCCGGGCGTCTGGCCGAGGAATTCAAGCTCGCGACCGGGACCTGGGTGGCGGGCGGAAACCTGCGCGCCCAGCTGGTCAAGGCGCTGGCCCCGGCGGTGAGCGACGCGGTGATCTGCGGCGAGAACCGCGACTATGTCGCGATCCTGGCCTGGCCGGACGCCAAGGGCCTGCAGAAAATCGCCGGCAAGCCGGACGCCGATGCGGCCAGCCTGCTGGATGACCCGGCAGTCAGCGCGCACATCGCGGCGGGCCTGAAAAGCCATAATGACGAAAATCCGGGCAAGAGCGCCCAGGTCAAACGCCTGATGTTCCTGACCCGTCCGCCCGACCCGGAAGCGCATGAGCTGTCCGACAAGGGCACGGTGAACCAGGCCATCGCCAAGAATTTGCGCGCCGACGACATTGACCGGCTTTATGCCGACCCGATGGCGGCCAACATCATCACACCCGACGAATAGGCAGACCCGATGTCAGAGATTGATCCGAAGGCCATTCAGGCCGTTATCGACAAGCAGGCGATCCAGGAAAAGATGGCGCTGTACAGCCGCGCCGTGGACCGCGCCGACGTGGAGCTGCTGCGCACGATGTACCATCCGGACGCGACCGAGCATCACGGCGGCACGTTCGACGGTTCGGCGGCGGATTATCTGGACAAGATTTCCGACGGGCTGGCGCTGGCCAAGGGCATGACTCACCTGTTGTGCAATTGCATTGTCGAGCTGAATGACGACGGCAAGAGCGCCATCGTCGAATCCTACATCCTGACCTTTGCGCGCATGAAGCTGGACGGAAAGAAGACCGACACGCTGACCTGCGCGCGCACGGTGGACCGGTTCGAGAAGCGCGACGGCGACTGGCGCATCGCGGCCCGGCGCATGAGCTGGGAATGGAACCGCGACATGGATTCCAACGAAGGCTGGGCCGGCGGCATGATCCTGCCCGACCCGAAAGCCGAGGAAGTCGTGCGCGGCCAGAAAAAGCCCGAGGATATTCTCTATCTGATGGGGGGTGGCCGATGACCGACATCAAGGGGTCTGTCGCGCTGGTCACCGGGGGCAACCGGGGCATTGGCGAAGGGTTTGTCCGCACGCTGGTCGCGGCCGGCGCATCAAAGGTCTATTGCGGCGCGCGCAATCCGGACGATGCGAAACATCTGGTGGACGAATTTGGCGGCGCGGTTGTGGCGCTGAAGCTGGACGTGACGGACGAGAGCCAGATCGAGGCGGCGGCGAAGGAAGCCACGGACGTCAATATCATCATCAACAATGCCGGGGCGTTCCTGCACGGCCTGCTGATCGGCTCGCCCGACATTTCCAAGGCGCGCATGGAGATGGAGGTCAATTATTTCGGCGTCCTGAACATGTCCCGCGCCTTTGCGCCGGTGCTGAAAGCCAATGGCGGCGGCGCCATCGTGAACGTGCTGTCCGCGGGCGGGATCGTCGCGGTGCCGAACATGGGCGGCTACAGCCCGTCCAAGTTCGCCGCGCGCGCGGCCTCCACCATTATCCGGGCCGAACTGGCCGATCAGGGCACGCATGTCGCGGCGCTGATCGTGGGGTCGGTGGATACGCGCATGGCCGAGCATGTCGAGGGCGCCAAGGAGCGGCCGGAAGATATCGCCAAGGTCGGTCTGACCGCGATCAAGCACAAGCTGGACGAACTGGATACCGACGCCATGGCCGTTCAGGTCCGCGCCAATATCCAGCGCGATCCGAAATGGCTTGAGCGCCAGATGGCGCGCGGCCTGAAGGCCGGCAAGGTCAGCACGGGCCGGTAGGAAACCGAGGGAACAAGGGGGAGCCGTCATGGAAGCGGTCAGCATTCTTGCCATCAATTTCGGCGTCATCTGCGCGTGCATGTTCGTGCTGTGGCTGCTGAGCATTCCGTTGAAGGACGTCAGCTTCATCGATTCCTTCTGGGCGATCGGATTTATCGTCATGGCGGGATCGACCTATCTGATCGCCGACGGCTCGGCCGCGCGCTCCGCGCTGCTGCTGGCGGTGACGGCCGTGTGGGGGCTTCGGCTGGGCGGATACCTGTTCTGGCGGTGGCGCAAGGAAGGCGCGGACAAGCGCTATGTCGCCCTGTTGAACAAGGCGCCCGGCAATGTGCACCTGTTCAGCCTGACCAAGGTGTTCGGCCTGCAGGCCATCCTGCTGTGGGTGGTGTCGCTGCCGGTGCAGCTGGGACAGGTGGCGGCGGAGCCCGCGGCGCTGGGCTGGCTGGCCTGGATCGGTACGGCGCTGGCGGCCATCGGAATCATCTTCGAGTCGGTCGGGGACTGGCAGCTGGCGAAGTTCAAGAGCGATCCGGCCAGCGAGGGCCAGGTCATGGACAAGGGGCTGTGGCGCTATACGCGGCACCCGAACTATTTCGGCGACGCCTGCGTGTGGTGGGGCCTGTTCCTGATCGCGGCGGAAACAACGCCCGGCCTGTTCAGCGTGATCGGTCCGGCGGTGCTGACCTATCTTCTGGTCAAGTGGAGCGGCGTGCCGCTGCTGGAGCGCAAGCTCAAGCGCTCCCGCCCGGGCTATGAGGAATATGTGCGGCGCACCAGCGGCTTCATTCCCATGCCGCCCAAGAAGCTGAAAGACGCCTAGCCGCTTTCAGGTCTGTTTTACGGCACAGACAACGGCCCGGACAGGTTTTGTCCGGGCCGTTTCTTTAGATCTGTCCGAACTATGCCATGATCGTTGCTTAGGGTTATCTTCACCCAAATCGGGGAAGAGCATTAGGCGACGCTCCCGGCGCAAAGCCGGCGGCGCCCTTGGGATGTGCGGAGAAAGGGAAACGATGAACAGGAATGCATTCGGACTGGCCATGGCGGCCGGCGCGCTGTTTCTGGCGGCCTGCGGCGGCGGCGAGGACACCGGAGAAACGCTGGCTCAACAGGCGGCGGATAAACGCATCCTGCATCGCGGCAATACGGCCGAACCGCTGTCCCTGGACCCGCACAAGGCCGCGGGGAAATGGGAAGACGCCATTATCGGCGACATGTTTGTGGGTCTTTATACCGACAATGCGCAGGCCGAGCCGATTTATGGCATGGCCGAGAATCATACCGTCTCCAGCGACGGCAAGACCTGGACCTTCACATTGCGCGACGCGCAGTGGTCCGACGGAACGCCGGTGACGGCCAATGATTTCGAATTCGCCTTCCGCCGGATCATGGACCCCAGCACGCTGTCGCAATACGCCTCGCTTCTCTATGTCATCAAGAACGCGCAGCCGGTGAACGAAGGGGCGATGGACCCCGAACAGCTGGGCGTGACGGCGGTGGACGAGAAGACCCTGCGGATCGAGCTGGAATATCCGGCCCCGTATCTTCCCGGACTGCTGACCCATCACACGGCGTTTCCCGTGCCCCGGCACGTGATCGACGAATATGGCGCGGCCTGGATCCAGCCCGGCAATGTGGTGGTGAACGGGCCGTTCAAACTGACCGAGTGGCGTACCAATGACTATGTTCACGTCGCCAAGAACGAGACGTTCTATGACGCGGACAATGTCTGCCTGAACGAAATCTACTACTACCCGACCAACGACAATAACGCCGCCGTGCGCCGCCTTCGCGCGGGCGAGCTGCACATCAACAGCGAGTTTCCCGGACAGAAGATCGAGGAGCTGCGCGAGCAGCTGCCGGGCTATGTGCGGGTCTCGCCGTTCCTGGCGACGGTCTATTACGTCTATAACGTGCAGCGTCCGCCGTTCGACGATGCGCGGGTGCGCCAGGCGCTGGCCATGGCGCTGGGACGCGAGTTCATGGTCGACGAGATCCTGAAGACCGGTCAGCTTCCGGCGCCGGGCCTGGTGCCGCCGGGCATCGCCAATTACGGCGACGGCGCGAAGGTGGACTGGTGGGATATGTCGATGGACGAGCGCAAGGCGCGCGCGCGGGAGCTGCTGGAAGAGGCCGGTTATGGCCCGGAAAACCCCCTGCGCTTCGAATACACTCACCGCAATACCAGCGATAATCCCCGCGTCGCCCCGGTGGTGCAGGCCGACTGGGAGGACATCGCCGAATGGGTGGACGTGGAGATTACCGGCGTCGAGACGCAGATCCATTACGACAATCTGCGCGCGGGAAATTTCGATGTGGGCGATGCGGCCTGGGCGTCGGATTTCAACGATCCGATCAATTTCCTCTATCTGCTGGAGACCAAGACCGGACAGATGAATTACGGAAAATACTCCAATCCCCGCTATGACGCGCTGATCGAGGAATCGAACCGCACGCTGGATATGGAGCAGCGCGCGCAGCTGCTGCATGAGGCCGAGCAGATCATGCTGGACGACATGCCCATCATCCCGATGTGGTATTTCGTGACCAAGAACCTGGTCAGCCCGGAAGTGACCGGCTGGGAAGATAATGTGGTGGATATTCACCGCTCGCGCTATCTGTGCTTCGAAGACGCCGCCCCGGCCGGCGCCGTGTCGGAGGCCGAAGCGGACGCGGCCGGGGGCTGACGCGCCCGCATTTCGCGCGCGGCGCGCCTTGTAATCGGGGGAGGGGCTAATGACCGGTGACGCACTGGAAGAAGCGGCCAATGCGGCCCAGACCGCCGTCACGGCGGACGCCGTGGGGTCGGAGCTCAAGGGCGGCCGCAGCCGCGTGGGCGAACACTGCGCCAATTGCGGGGCGCCGCTGGAGGGGCCGTATTGTTTTGCCTGCGGCCAGTATGATGACGATCTGCGGCGCCCGATCTGGGCCCTGGCCGGAGAGGTTATCGAAGGGCTTTTCGCGCTGGACGGCCGTGTCCTGAACACGATCCCCCCGCTGATGTGGCGGCCGGGGCATGTGACGACCCGCTACCTGGCCGGCGAACGCGCGCGCTTCGTCGCCCCGTTCCGCCTCTATCTGATCGCCAGTCTTATCTTCTTCGTGATGCTGGCGCTGTTCGGCGATTTCAGCCTGAATCCGGCCGACCGGATGAACACCGAGCAAGCGCAGGCGGAATTCGATCAGGCGGCGCAGGAGCTGTCGGAAGCGCGGGAGAGGGCTGAAGAATCCGGCAATGCCGAGGAAGCGGCGGGAATCGCCGTCGCCGAGCGGATGTTGATTTCAACGCGCGCGGCGACCGAGCGCGCCATGGCGGACAGCGAAACCCAGCTCGAGACCGCCGAGAAAATCGGAAACACCATGACGCGGGAAACCTGGAAGCGCGACGTGCGCGCGGCCCTGACCCCGGAGGACGTCAGCGAGTCTGAATTGCAG
>NZ_JACESD010000029.1:0-36283 GCF_013911995.1 Euryhalocaulis sp. | reverse complement strand
CTTTATTAAGCAACTTAATTTCAGAACCTCGAGAGGCTGAGTGGTTGGAGTTCAAGCAGAATCGGTTCGTGCCGGAAGATGTTGGAACTTATGTGTCTGCTCTTGCGAACTCCGCTATGTTAGCTGGCGTGCCTAAAGCGTTTTTAGTTTTCGGTGTTGAAGATAAAACCCATGAAATTGTAGGCACAAATTTAAAATTAAAAGACGAAAAAGTTGGAAATGAGATATTTGAAAACTGGGTAACCAGACTTCTATCTCCACGAATAAATATTGAATTCGTAGAGGTGTTCGTAGATCAAAAAAATATACAAATTATTGCTATAGACCCTGCATATATAAGTCCTGTTAAATTTAAATCTCAAGCCTATATAAGGGTCGATTCTGTTCATAAGAATATTTCAGAATACCCGGAAAGGGAGCGGGAGTTGTGGGCGGTGACATCACGACTCAAATTTGAGCGAGGTGTGGCGGCGGCGCATTTGAGCGTAGAGGAAATATTCGACCGGTTTGAGCCAAAAAGCTTGCTCAGGGAGCTGGGGCCGGAAAGAAATTCAAGAGCAGCGATTATAGATCAATTAATTGATGAGGAGCTTTTAATTGATGATAGGCAAAACGGTTATGATGTTACGAATCTATTCGCTCTTTTAGCTGCTAATAATATAGAAGAAATAAATATTTTAAGATCTAAGGCACCTAGAGTCATTGTTTATAAAGGAAACTCTAAGCTTAATGCGGAGGATGATGTAACTGGACGCAAAGGTTATGCGCTCGGCTTTAGTGGCTTATTGGGTTATATAATGTCGAAAATTCCACATCGGGAGGAGATGCGGCACGGCGTTAGGAAAAAAGTTTATGATATACCGGAAATTTCTATAAGGGAATTTGTAGCTAATGCCCTCATACATCAAGATTTAACTGCTTCGGGGGCGGGGCCTGTAATCGAAATTTTCGACGGTAGAATTAAAATCACAAACCCAGGTGAACCGCTGATTGAACCCGAAAGGTTTATCGACGCACCTGCTAAATCTAGGAATGAGTCTTTAGCCGCAACAATGAGGCGCTTAGGTATTTGTGAAGAGCGCGGCAGTGGTATTGATAGGGCTTTAACCGCTATTGAGCGCCAAATGCTTGCTCCCCCACTATTTCAAAAGGTCGAAGGTTCGACGGTTGTAACGGTCTTTGGCCGACAATCTTTCGCAGATATGTCGAGAGATGACCGACTCCGGGCTTGTTATCAGCATGCCGCTCTTCGTTGGGAAAGCCATAACCCAATGAATAATCAAAGCCTTAGGAAGCGCTTGGGGTTGAATGACAAGCAGTATTCTCAAATTTCGCGCCTAATATCTGAAGCTATTGAAGCTGGGTTGATACGCCCTCTCGATGAAACACAAGGGAACCGCAACGCGAAATATGTACCATTTTGGGCGGCGTAACTTATGTGACTCGCATTCGGAAAAGCGTCTGAACAAAACAGAAACAAAATCCATTATCGTAAATCAAACAAAGAGTTGAGGTGGGAGTCGGTTATGTGACTCTCATTTGTCAACAAGTTTATCCATTGACTTTTCACGCTTTCACCGCCGCCAAGATTTTCTCGTAAAATGCCATCGAGTCCCGCTGGAAGGCCGCCTTGGTGAAGGTCGCCTGATAGGTTTCCGTGCCGCCCGCGACCAGCTTCTCCGCCAGGCCGTCTTCCTCCGCCACGCGCCGGATGGCCTCGCGGAAGGCGTCCACGTCGTCCTTGGGGACCAGCAGGCCGTTCTCGCCGTGTTTCACATAGGCCGCGGGGCCGACCGCGTCGGCCGCGACCAGCGGGCGTTTCGCCGCCCAGGCGTCCACCGTCACCGTCCCGAAAGGCTCATAGCGGGAGGGGAAAGCCACCACGTCGCAGGCTGCCAGCAACGCGCCGCGGTCATTGCGCCAGCCGAGGAATTTTGCCCGGTCGGCGACGCCCAGTTTTTCAGCCTGTTCTTTCAGGTCCATTTCCAGCGGACCTTCGCCGGCGATCCAGGCGTAATGGCCGGGCAGATCGGCCAGCGCCTCCAGCAGGACATCCAGTCCCTTTTTCCAGTGCAGCCGCGCCAGCGCCAGCATGACGGGCGCGTCCTCCGGCGTTTGCAGCGAGGCGCGGTCCACCGGCGCGGTGTTTTCGAAATCGGCCGTGGTGTGGATCAGTCCGATCCGGTCCTGCGGTACGCCCTGTTCGCAGATATGGCGGCAGAGATCCTTGGTCAGGCCGACATGCCAGTCGCAATTGGTGAAGCGCTGCAGCTTGTAATAGCCGCCATACCAGCCGATCTGGCGGCGCTTGTAGGCGCGCGGCGCATAGGTGCCCGCCCGGCCCATCCAGTATTCGATCAGGTCGGGCTGGAAGTCCTTGATCGCCCGCTTCAGCACCTGGTCGGTGGGCAGGCGCCAGAGATTGTCGAACGAGGCGGTGTCGACCGTGATGCCGGCCTTTTCGAACTCCTCGATCCGGTGGCGATTGTCAGGCCGCGTCACGACCCGCTGTTCCACGCCGTCCATCTCGGCGAGCGCCAGAACGGATTCCAGCATGATGTTCTCTGCGCCGCCTTCCTTGGCGCCGGCCATCACATGCATGAGCCGCATGAGCGGACCTCCCCGAATCGGTGCATTCTTGTGGGCGGACTTCCGATGCAAGCGGTCCAGAGTCAATGCTCCGTTAACGGCAGAGGCGTAATTCTAACGATTGGAACAGGGGCTGGATGCGTCATGAGCGCCGCGCAGGAATTCAAGTACCGCAACATCACCCAGGCCGAGGCCGAGGAGATATGTGATCGCCATGACCGCCTGTGGCGTGGCGCGCCGGGCGGAGCCCGGGCGAATTTCTCGTTCTGCGACCTCAGCAATATCGTCCTGCCGGACCGTGACCTGACCGACGCCAATTTTACCGCCGCGATGCTGAATTACGCCGATATGCGCGGCTGCAAGCTGGATAACGCGACCTTCTTCATGGCCGATCTGCGCCGCGCGCGGCTGACTGGCGCCTCCATGCGGCGGGTCGATCTGCGCGGCGCCCTGCTGCGCGGGGCGGAACTGGATGCGGTGGATCTCTATGAGGCCGATCTGCGCGAAGGCTCCATTGCCCAGAGCGACAAGCTGGCCGGCCTGACCTATCTCACCCACGCCGCCACCTCCGCCGACGCCAGCGACGCCAATCTGCGCGGCGCGGACATGACCAAGGTGCGGATGTCCGGCTCAACGGCCGTGAAAGCCGATTTCACCGACGCCATCCTGCGCAACGCCAATCTGTCCCGCGCCGATATGCGCCAGGCCTGTCTTTCCGGCGCCAATCTGGAGGGAGCCGATCTTTCCAGCGCCAATCTCTGCGGCGCGGACCTGCATGATTCCGTGCTGACCGGCGCCAAGCTGGACGGCGCCCAGACGCGCGAAACCAATATGGACGGCGCGCTGACCGACGCGCTGGCCGGCCTGGCCCCCAATGAACTGGAACGCCCGGCCCCTGACATGCTGGCCGATCACTCCCGCTGGTATGACAGCAACGGGAAAGAGGGGAAGCCCTGTATTTTCGACGGGGTGGATTTGCGCTCGGTTCGCTCGCTCAAGGGTCGCAACCTCACCGCGATGAGCGCGGTCGGCGCGATTCTCTATGGTCTCGACCTTGAGGGCGCACAGCTTCAGGGCGCGAAGTTCCGGGGCGCCGATCTGCGCATGTGCAATCTGCGCAAGGCCGATCTGCGCGGCGCGGACCTGACCGGCGCCAAGCTGGCCAATGCCGATTTGCGCGATGCGCGCCTTGGCCCGATCTATCTGGACGACCACCGCAGCGTGGCGGCCTCCCTGAAGGATGCGGCGGCGCGCTACGCCGATTTCCGCGGCAGCGACCTGCGGCGGGTGGACCTGACCGGGGCGGATCTCTCCTACGCGGTCATGGATTGCGCCCGGATCGATCACAGCATTTTCCGGAGCGCCCGTCTGGAGGGCGCGCGCCTGACCGGCTTCAATCTGGAAGCGCCGGAATTTTCAGGCGCGGAAGGTCTGAATAAAGCCACGGCATAAAAAAGGGCGGCGCAACGCGCCGCCCTTCCTGATCGTTTCGGGGAAGCAAAGCCTTACGCGGCTTTCGACTTGCCCTCGATCGCTTTACGGCTCTTGCCGTTTGAGCCGATCTCGATCTTGCGGGGTTTCAGCGCCTCGGGAATTTCCCGCTGCAGCTGGATGACCAGCAGGCCATCGACAAGATCGGCGTCCTTCACGAACACGTGGTCGGCCAGGTGGAAGCGGCGCTCGAACGCGCGCTCAGCGATGCCGCGATGAACGAAATTGCGTCCATCGTCTTCCTCGCCCTGGTTCTTGCGGCCTGTCACGGTCAGGACATTCTCGCGCACTTCCAGGTCGAGATCGTCCTTGCCGAAACCGGCGACCGCCAGCTCCACGCGATAGGTGTTTTCGTTGATCTGCTCGATATTGTAAGGCGGATAGCCTTGGCCGGCCTCAACATTGGCGGCGGCGTCCAGAAGATCCGCCAGCCGGTCGAAACCGACTATGGTCCGGTAAAGCGGATTCAGATCCATGGTTCTCATCTTCACGTCCTCCTTCGAAGCGACATGTTTTCACCTAAAATGCGCCCCATGATGGCGGCGCCTGAATGGCGAAGCGGGCGAAACTCTTCCGCTCCGTTCGCCGATCTTCTAGGTAAGAGAGGGCAACCCGGAATCAAGAGTTCGGCGCGCTGGATAAAGCGCTTGCCAGACCCCCCTAATGACGCTGCAAGAAACGCCCATGAAACACGCTATTCTGACCCTTGTATCTCTCACCGCCGCGGCTGCGCTGATCGCCTGCGGCGACCAGTCCGCCACCGCCAATCAGGACCCTGACGAGGCGGACGCGGCCGCAACCGCCGCCGACGCCGGCGCAGGGTCGTACGAAAACCTTTCCGCCGTCGCCGCCGCGCCCTGGCGCCCTGAAGAGGATTCCGCGCGCGATGAATGGCGCCACCCGGCCGAAACGTTGGAATTCTTTGGCGTGGATCCATCCGGCGCGGTGGCTGAAGTCTGGCCGGGCCGCGGCTATTACGCCCGCATTCTCGCGCCCTGGATCGCCGCCAATGGCGGGACCTATTACGCGATCCACCCGGCGGACATGAGCACCGATGACGGCGCCGACGAGCGGCAGGCCTTTGAAGCGGCCTTTCCCGACGATGTCTTTGGCGACATTCATCATGGTTCGCTGACCGGCGAATCCGGGCAACTGGTGGATAATCCGGCCTCGCTCGACGCCGTTCTGACGTTCCGCAACGTGCATAACTGGGTGGGGCGTGGCTTCGATCAGAAAGCCTTCAACGATTTCTACGCCGCCTTGAAACCCGGCGGCGTTCTGGGCGTGGTGGAGCATCGTCTGCCCTCCGGGCAGTCCGATATCCGCGCTTCCAGCGGCTATGTCGCGGTGGAATATGTCCGCTCCCTGGCGGACGAGGCCGGTTTCGAATTCGTCGAGGCCAGCGAGATCAACGCCAATCCGGCCGATACCGCCGATCACCCGTTCGGCGTCTGGACCCTGCCGCCGAGCCGCCGCTCGCCCGAGCCGGGCTCCCCGGAAGCGGAGAATTTCGACCGCGCCGCCTTTGACGCCATCGGCGAAAGCGACCGCATGACCCTGTTGTTCCGCAAACCGCTGGAATCCCAGCAAGCCGCGGCGGACGAGGCCGAAGCGGAGGCGGAAGACAGCGAAGCCGGGGAAGCCGGGGCGGAGCCGGACTCCGAATGAGCCTGACGCTTGAAGACGTGACCGACCGGCTGCGCGAGCGCGCCGGCCAGGCCGAAGGGCTGGGCAAGACCGCCAAGCTGGATTTTGGCGATGACGGCGTGGTGCATCTGGACGCCCGCAAGAGTCCGCCGGAAGTCAGCAACGACGATCACCCCGCCGACGCCACGCTGCGCCTGACGCTGGATGATTTGCGGGCGCTCGCGAAGGGGGAGCTGGACCCGATGCGGGCCCTGTTCACGCGGCGTCTCAAACTTCAGGGCGACAAGGGGCTGGCGATGAAGCTGGCCTCCATTTTCCGGGAATCGCGGACTTAAGTAAGTGACTCTTCAGCCGTCGCGCCTTGTCAGCATCAATCGGGACGCGCCGCCCGAGGGGGCGGAGGCCTTCTGCCTGCGCCGCGACGGCCGGAACATACGCTTCATGTTGGCCCCGGGCGGCGAGAAACCGCGCGGAACCGTGCTGATCTCTCCCGGCCGCTGCGAGTTTATCGAGAAATATTTCGAGGTGGCGCGGGAGATTCAGTCCCGCGGCTTCGCGGTTTTCATCACCGATCATTACGGACAGGGGCTTTCCGACCGTCCCCTGAAGGACCGTTTCAAGGGCCATATCGACAGTTTCGACACCTATGCGGCCGATTTCGAGGCCATGATCAGCGCCGTATGGGACCGGCTTCCGGGGCCGCACGCGCTGCTGGGCCACTCCATGGGCGGCATGGTCGCGGTGAAAATGCTGGCGCGCGGACGCATTCCGGTGCGCGCCTGTGCGCTTTCAGCGCCCATGCTGGGCATAAACGGGCTGGCCCCGGGCGCATCCATCGCCGCCACCGCGGCCGTCCTTCTGGGGCTGGCGGCGCGATACGTGCCCGGACGGGACACGGATGTGAAAGCGCCCACCTATCACGGCAACATGCTGACCCATGATCAGGCGCGTTTCGACCGGATGGTGCGCTATTACGAGGCCGATCGCGCCCTGATGCTGGGGGCGCCGACCTTTGGCTGGGTCGCCGCCGCGGCCCGCGCAATTGACGAAACACGGCGTCCGGGCTTTGCCGAATCCATCCAGATTCCCATGCTGATCGCCAGCGCCGCGGACGATTCCCTTGTCTCCACGCGCGCGCAGGAGCGCTTTGCGGCGCACTCTCTCAGCGCCCAGCTGGTCGATATGCCCCATGCGCGGCACGAAATCCTGATGGAAAAAGATGAAATCCGGCAGCGATTCTGGGCCGCATTTGACGCGCTTCTGACCCGCGCCAAGCTCTAGAAGCTGGCCGCGCGGCGCAGCGACACCATCGCCTGATCATGCAGGCGCGCATCCCCGGCGGCGATAATCTGGCCGCCATCGGAAGGGTCCCCGCCCCGCCAGTCGGTAATAACGCCCCCCGCGCCCTCGACCACCGGGATCAGGGCGCGCACGTCATGGGCTGAAAGCCCGGCCTCGATCACCAGGTCCAGCCCGCCCTGCGCCAGCATGGCGTAGGCATAGGCGTCCAGCCCGTAACGGGTGACGCGCGCCGTGCAGCGAATCTGCTCGAACGCGCCCGGCTCGCCGCCGGTGAAAAGCTTCGGATCGGTGGTGGAAAGCGCCGCCTGGCGCAGATGTTCGCAGGGTTTTGTGCGCAGCACGGTTTCGGAGCCGCCCTGTTTCAGAACCGATTTTTCTCCAAACCCGATAAAGCGTTCGCGCAAATAGGGCTGGTCGATAATTCCCAGCACGGGCTTTCCTTGCCAGGACAGGGCTATCAGCGTGGTCCAGCTGGGCAGGCCGCACATGAAGGCGCGGGTGCCGTCGATGGGGTCCAGCGTCCAGGTGAAATCGCTTTCGGCGCGTTTGCCAGGAAATTCCTCGCCTTCGATTCCGTGATCGGGATAGGCGGCCTCGATCTTTTCGCGGATCGCAGTTTCGGCGGCGCGGTCGGCCTCCGTTACGGGGTCGAAATCGCCGTCCCCGGCCTTGTTCTCTATGACAAACTCGGACCGGAAAAAGGGCAGGGCGGCCGCGCCGGCCGCATCCGCCAGCGTCTCGGCGAAGCGGGCCAGCCCGGGCAGATCGGCGGAAGGCGGGATTGTTTCAGTCACGGTTCAGAGCGAATAGCACGCCTGCCCGCCTGAAAGCTATCAGGCCGCGTCGGCCGAATCCGCCCGCATCGATTTCGCCAGATCCAGCAGGCGCCGGCGCGGCGTTTCTTCCAGCTGGTAATAGGCGGTCAGCAATTCCCGCGTTTCCGGACGGGACATCATGTCCGCTTCCGGCTCCGCGTCATTGGACGGCCCGGCCTCCAGCCCGTCATAGAAATAGTTCACCGGCACGTTGAGCGAGGTGGACAATTCATACAGACGGCTGGCGCTGACGCGATTGGCGCCGCACTCATATTTCTGGATTTGCTGGAACCGCACGCCCACGCTCTCGGCCAGTTGCTGCTGGGTCAGGCCCAGAAGACGGCGGCGGCGGCGAAGCCGGGTTCCTACGTGATGGTCGATGGCGTTGGTCATGATCCCCCTCGCGCGATGCTTTACGGCAAGGCCAGTCCTGGCGGCCTCTGCCAAGGGTTGAGCAAAACCCGTGCCGGTTCGCTCAACGCGCGAGACGTTTCAGAATGGGACGAAACAGGGGTGCGGCGAAAATGACCGATTATTTTTGTGCAGTGCGGTTGCATCATTGTGCGCCGCAGCGTAATGTTTGTGCGTTGCAGCGAGAGCTGCTCGCGCCCTTCTTGGGCGTTTCCTCCCTATCTTACTCAGCCGCGCGCAAGCGCGGCTGCTTTTTTTCCGGGTCCCTTAAGCGGGCCTCCCAGTCAATTTCGCACAATATGCCGATCAGGCGGGTCATTCTCCGGCGCATCCGGTCAAACCGGGGCTGGCGCGGGGCGATCTCCGCCTCGTTCATATAGAGGCTGCGGCATAGCTCTATCTGCAGCGCATGAATTCCCGCCTGCGGCCGGCCATAGCGGCTGGTGGTGTAGCCCCCGGCATAGGGCGCGTTACGCGTCACGCGATAACCCAGGGTGCGCAGGGTCATCTCCACCGCGCCGCTCAGCTGGGCGTCGCAGGACGCTCCGAAGCGGTCGCCCAGAACGATATCGGCCCGCCCGCCGCTGCCCGATGGCATGGAATGGCAGTCGATCAGGATGGCGAAGCCGTGGTCCCGGCGCAGGCGCTCCAGCTCGGCGTCCAGCGCATCGTGATAGGGGTCGTGGAATTGTTCGATCCGCGCGACCGCCTCTTCCAGCCTCAGAAGACGGCGATAGATGCCGCGCCCGTCCGCCACCACGCGGGGAATGGCGCCCAGACCGTTCGCCACCCGCGGCGAGCGCGGATTAGCCCAGGCGGGCAGGGCGTCTCGGAACATCTTGGGGTCCAGTTCCCACGGGTCGCGGTTCGGGTCTATGTAGGCGCGGGCGAAATTGGCGCGCACCAGCGTCGCGCCGAATTCCGGCGCCGTTTGGAAAAGCTGGTCAACAAAGGCGTCTTCGGAGGTGCGGACCGCGTGGCGGTCGACTTCAATCTCGTCGAAAAACGCCTGTGGCGCGTATTCTCCGCTATGGGGGGAGGCAAACACCAGCGGCGCCGGCGCGCAATCCTCCGCGGGGCGAAATACGTCTACGGGTTGAACAGGCTGGCCATGCTCGGCGCTCATAAGCCAAGATTAGCGCACGCGGCCGGGTTTGCGAACTTGCAGCCCCAGCCCGGGCGTTAAAGAGGATTTTTACCCTCTTGGTGGCAGAAAGGCGCTGACGCGCGGCGACCCATGATTCGCCGCCGTGCTATTTAACGGACGACACGGCAAACGGATTACAGATTATGGCGACCATCCTTCTCGCCGAGGACGATCACTCCATGCGGGACTTCCTGTGCAAGGCGCTGGAGCGCGCGGGCCATGTCGTCACCTCCTGCGCCGACGGCGATGAGGGCATGCGCTCTCTGAAAGCCGCCGCCGGGTCCTATGATTTGCTGCTGACCGATATCGTCATGCCCGGGATGGACGGGATCGAGCTGGCGCGCGCCGGCGCCGATCTCGACCCCTCCATGAAGATCATGTTCATCACCGGTTTCGCCGCCGTGGCGCTGAACCCCAATTCGGGCGCGCCGGTGGACGCCAAGGTTCTGTCCAAGCCGTTCCATCTGCGCGACCTCGTCAATGAGGTCGACCGCGTGATGGCGGCCTGAACCGCCGCCAAAGCGGCTTTCCTTCTAGATTCGGTGCGTTGATCCGGCCTCGTCCCAGTCGGGGGCCCAGTCGGGATCAATGCGGCGCCCGTCCGGATCGGCCAGATTGCCGATGGCGCTGATTTCGGCGGGCTCCAGTTCGAAATCGAAGATATCGAAATTGTCCGCCGCGTGGTCCTTGCTGGAGGTGCGCGGAATGGCGACGACGCCGCGCTGCACCAGCCAGCGCAGGGCCACCTGGCCGCCCGATTTTCCGTAGCGTTCGCCAATGCTGGTCAGCGTATTGTCCTTAAACACCTGGCCGCCATGACCCAGCGGAGAATAGGCGGTCACGGCGAGGCCCAGATTGCGCGCCGCGTCCAGCAGCGGCGACTGGTCCAGATAGACGTGATGTTCGATCTGGTTGTCGGCGACGGGGCCGGGGCAGGCCTCCACGGCCTCCTTCATCAGCGCGACCGTATAGTTCGACAGGCCGATATGACGGGTCAGCCCTTGTTCGCGCGCATCGTTCAGCGCGCCCATCGTTTCCTCGACCGGCACATCGAAGACCGGCCAGTGCAACAGCGTCAGGTCGACATGGTCCAGGTCCAGCCGTTTCAGGCTCTCCTTCAGCGAGGATTGCAGATCGCCGTCGCGGAACTTGTCGCGCCAGATCTTGGTGGTGACGAAAATATCGTTCCGGTCCACGCCCGAATCCGCGATGCCCGCGCCCACTTCGCTTTCATTCTCATAGGCCTGCGCCGTGTCGATATGGCGGTAGCCGATATCCAGCGCGGCTTTGGTCATGTTGCGCGCCTCGCCGCCTTTCAGCTCCCACGTGCCGAAGCCGAGCGCCGGAATTTCCGCGCCATTGCCGTTTATCTTTTTCATGGAAATTTCTGTCCCGTTATTGCTTGAATACGGCTTTGAAACGGGGCGCGCGGCAAGGCGGTTCCAGCCCGGTGCACATGGCGCGCAGCACAGCGCTTGCGGAGCGCGCCCGGCCCCGGTATATCCCGCCCCTTCCCTATGACGGGTCAGGGCGCGTAGCTCAGTGGGAGAGCACTACGTTGACATCGTAGGGGTCGCTGGTTCAATCCCAGCCGCGCCCACCATTCCTTTGAAAATTCAAACCGGATAGACTTGGCCCATGCGCCAGGCCGTTCCCCGTTCCGGTTATCCCGCCGCCGCCGAAACGGCGGCGTTCCGCGACGCCTACCGGGCGGAGATTGTCCCCGAATCCTATTCCGGCTGGGGGCATTTCCGGGCGATCTTTGGCGGTTATGGCGCGGTCTTTCTGCTCTGTCTCTTGCTGCTGGACCGTGTCAGCGGGTGGGAGTGGGCGGTCCCGCCGGTGACGTTTCTCTACGCCAATCTGTCGGAATATTTCGGGCATCGCTTCGCCATGCACCGGCGCGTTCCCGGCCTGTCGCTGATCCACAAGCGGCACGTGAAACAGCATCACCGTTTCTTCCTGAATGAGGATCTGGCGATGGAAAGCCCGGATGATTTCAAGGCCGTGCTGTTCCCGGCCTATCTGACGGCCTTCTTCTTTATCGCGTTCAGCCTGCCGGCCGCGCTGCTGCTGGCCTGGCTGTGGTCGGATGACGCCGCCTTGCTCTTCCTGGCCACGTCGCTGGCCTATTACCTGGTGTATGAAGCGGCGCATTTCATTTGCCATTTGCCCGACGATTCCGCGGCGCTGCGCATTCCGGGCATGAAACGGCTTGTGACCCATCACCGGCTTCACCACCGCGCCGATCTGATGGCGCGCGCCAATTTCAACTTCATGTTTCCGCTGGGCGACTGGATTTTCGGCCCGCGCCGCGCCGGGGAAAACTGATAGTCTCTTAACCCTCTTGGAACTTATACCCGTCTAGGTTGTCACGCTTGGGGAGGAAGCATCGGACAGGAGCCGGTGTGACAAAAAAGAGAACGAAACTGTTTTCAAATCCAGCAATCGACGAGGCGGCCGCCGGGTCCGCCCGCATGTGGTCCGCGCGTCTGGTGATGATCATGCTGACGCTGCCGCTGGCCTATATCGGCGCCGGCGCCGGCGTTGCGCTGACCTGGGGCGGGGCAATCCTTTCGGCGGAAACCCTGTCCTTTATCGCCACGCGGCCGTTTCGAACGGATCGCACGCGCAGCGATTTTCAGCGCGGGCTTTATCTGTTCTCCTCGCTCTACACCATTCTCGCCTGGCTGCTTCTGGGCGTTCTGTACTGGATGACGGGGGAGCCGGCGCTGATGATCACCGCGCTGGCCGTTCTGGCGGGCCAGCTGATCTATGTTCAGGGGTTCATGCACGGATCGCCGATCACCCTGACGATTGGCGGCATTCCCGCCACGGCGGCGCTGATCGGCGCGCCCCTGCTGATCCACCCGTTCGAGCCGCGCTACCAGCTGGTGCTGGTGGGCAGCCTCATCCTGATGTCGGCTTTCGCCTGGCGCGCGGCGCGCCTGAACTTTTCCACGCGCGCCGCCCTGCGTTCCGCGACCGATCAGCTGGAAGATGAAAAGCAGTCTGTCGAGGCCGCCAGCGAAGCAAAATCCGCCTTTCTGGCGACCATGAGCCATGAAATACGCACCCCGCTGAATGGCATGCTGGGGATGGCGCATGCGCTGGAAAGCGATGATCTGAGCGAGGAACAGAAAGAGCGCGTGCGGACGATCATCGATTCCGGTTATCTGCTGACCGCCGTGCTGAACGATGTCCTGGACCTGTCGAAGATCGAGGCCGGGAAGCTGGAAATCGCGCCCATCGACGATGATTTCCACCAGACGCTGCATCGGGTCGTCCGCCTTTTCGAGCCACAGGCCAGCGACAAGGGCGTAACCCTTTCGCTGACCATTGATCCCACCCTGCCGCAATGGTTGCGTTTTGACCCGGTGCGGGTGCGCCAATGCCTGTCCAACTTGCTCTCCAACGCGGTGAAATTCACCGCCGCCGGGCGTATCGAGGTCTCGGCAAGGGCGGAGGATGCGCCGGACGGAAAACGAATTCTCATAAGCGTGTCCGACACGGGCATCGGCATGTCGCCCAAGGCGGTGGACGGCTTGTTCACGCCCTTCACGCAGGCCGACGCCAGCATCACCCGGCGCTTTGCCGGAACCGGTCTGGGCCTGTCCATCGTGCGTCAGCTCGCCCGCCTGATGGGCGGCGAAATTTCCGCCGAGAGCGTGGAGGGCGAGGGGTCCGTTTTCACGCTGGATTTCCAGGTCCAGGAGGCCGAACAGAAAGGGCCGCCGGAAACGGGCGGGGAGCGTATGGCTCAGGACGATGCGCGGAACCTTTTGCTGGAGCGCCGTATCCTGGTGGCGGACGACAACGCGGTGAACCGGCAGGTCACGCGCATCTTCCTTGCGCCGCTGGGCTGCGAAATCATCGAGGCGACCGACGGGGCGGAGGCGATCTCCGCGCTCGGCGAGCAGAAATTCGACATCGTTCTCATGGATATTCACATGCCCGGCATGGACGGGATCGAGGCGATCCGCCAGATCCGCAAATCCCCGGAAAACTGGTCCTGCGTGCCGGTTGTCGCCCTGACGGCCGACGCGATGGAGGAAGACCGCGCCCGCTATCTGGAGGCCGGCATGGACGGCGCAGCGGTCAAGCCGCTGGATCAGCGCCAGCTTTTCACCGCCATGGCGACCGCCGTCGAAACGCGGCGCCGTCTCTCGGCCAGGGCCGCCTGATCTTCTTCCCGGCCTGACCGTCTGCACAGACAGCAGATTCTCTGCAGTCCTGTCATTGCTTCTTTGTATTAGCGCGCTAAAACGCTGACACGGAGATGACGATGAACGAACAGACAGCAAATACAGATGAAAAACCGCGGGCCGAGACGGCAGAAGCGTCCCGCGACGGCCTGTTCAGGGCTGTCCTGACGCTGGGGTCGGAAGCGGACGCGCGCGCTTTCCTGACGGACCTGCTGACCCCGTCTGAGCTGCGCGCCCTGGCCGAACGCTGGCTTGTGGCCCGGCTGCTGGACGAGGGCGCGCTGTCCTATCGGGAGATCGCCGAACGCGCCCAGACCAGCACCACGACCGTGGTCCGCGTCGCGCGCTTCCTGAAAGAAGAGCCCCACCAGGGATACCGCCTGGTACTGGACCGGATGAAGGACACGCCATGACAGAGCGCCGCCTGCGCATCGCCATTCAGAAGAAGGGGCGGCTGGCCGACGCCAGCCTGAAACTCCTCAAGGACGCCGGCTATCGCGCCGTTCAGGGCAAGAACGAGCTGCTCTACCGCGTGGAGAACGCGCCGATCGACCTGATGCGCGTCCGTGACGACGACATTCCGGGCTTTCTGGAAGACGGCGTCTGCGAGCTGGGCGTCATTGGCGAGAACGTGCTGGCCGAGGCCTTTGCCGGAAATGGCGAACATGAGCGCCCGGAGATCATCCAGAAGCTGGGTTTCGGCAAGTGCCGCCTGATGATCGCCATGCCCGAGGCCGCCCGGTATGACGGCCCGGCCAGTCTGGAAGGCATGCGCATCGCCACCTCCTATCCCGGTCTGCTGGGCGAGTTTCTGCGCCGGAACGGGGTGAAGGCGACGCCGATCCTGATGCATGGCGCGGTCGAGGTCGCGCCGCGGCTGAAGATGGCGCAGGCCATCTGCGATCTGGTTTCCACCGGCTCCACGCTGGAGGCGAATAATCTGAAAGCGGTGGAGCTGGTGTTTGAAAGCCAGGCCGTGCTGGCGCGCACGCGGGCCGGGATTGATCCGGCTGTGCGGAACGTGGCTGACAGCGTCATCGCCCGGATCGAGGGCGTCGTGGCGACGCAAGGCACGAAATATATCCTGATGAACGCGCCGCGCGCCGCACTGGATGAAATCGCGGAAATCCTGCCCGGCGCCAATTCCCCGACCGTGCTTCCGCTCGCGGGCAAGGAGGACAAGGTCGCGGTGCATGCCGTCTGCCGTGAATCGGTGTTCTGGGAGACGCTGGAAAAGCTGAAGGCCGCGGGCGCCTCCGCGATCCTCGTCCTGCCGATAGAAAAGATGATGATGTGATGCGCTGGCTGGATTGGAACAACGCCACGGAAGCCGAACGCGCCTCGGCGCTGGCGCGGCCCGCCGCCCGGATCGACCGGGCGTTGCGCGACCGCGTGATAGAAATTCTCGACGACGTTGCGGCCAAGGGCGCGGCGGCCGTGGATGAGTGGGGGCTGGAAATTGACGGCGCGGCGGTCAGGAAGCTGGACGCCGGCGCCATAAGCCGCGCCGCCGAAGGCGCGTTGACCAAGACCGACCGCGCGGCGGTGATCGCCGCGCGGGACGCCGTCACCCGGTTCCACGAAGCGGTCCGGCCAAAAGATTCGCCGAGAATCGAGACCGTGCCGGGGATTGAATGTCAGCGCGTCTGGCGGCCTCTGGATACGGTCGGGCTCTATATTCCCGGCGGCACGGCGCCGCTGCTCTCCACCCTGATCATGCTGGTTATCCCGGCGCGCATCGCGGGCGTCCGGCGGATCGCCGCCGTCACGCCTCCGGACAAGGACGGCGAGTTGCCGCCGGTGATCGCGGCGGCGGCGGAACTGTGCGGGCTGGAGGAAATCTGGCTGGCGGGCGGGGCGCAGGCCGTGGCGGCCATGGCCTATGGCGCGGGAGTGCCGCGGTGCGACAAGATTTTCGGGCCCGGAAACGCCTGGGTCGCCGAAGCCAAACGTCAGGCCAGCCAACGCCCGGGCGGCCCGGCTATCGACATGCCCGCCGGCCCCAGCGAGCTGATGGTGATTGCCGACGCCAGCGCCGACCCGGACATCGTGGCCGCCGACCTGCTCAGCCAGGCCGAGCATGACCCCTACGCCCAGATCGTTCTGGCTGCGGAAGGCGAGGCGGTTGCGCATGCGGTGCAGGATGCCCTGGCCCGGCAGATCGACATGCTGCCGCGCGGGGAAATTGCCCGCGCCTCGCTGGCCGAGGGGCTGGCCATAATCGTTTCCTCCGCAGACGAAGCGGTGGCGGCGGCGGAGGCTTATGCGCCGGAACATCTCAGCCTGAACATTGAAAACGCGGACGCCATGGCCGCGCGCATCACCCGTGCGGGAACGGTTTTCATCGGCGCCTACGCCTCCGAGAGTTTTGGCGACTACTGCGCTGGACCAAACCATGTCCTGCCGACGGACGGCGCTGCGCGGGCCTGGTCGGGCCTGTCGGTGGACAGCTTCATGCGCGCGATGACTCTGCAAACTGTCACCGCGCGGGGCGCGCGGGACCTTGCCCCGACCGCCGCGCGTCTGGCGCGGCTTGAGGGGCTGGAGGCGCACGCCCGCGCCGCGGAGTTCCGCCGATGACCGGATGGGAAATCACGGGCCGGCTGGACCTCAGCCGTCCGGCCTATGTCGCAGCGCCGGATTTGCTGGAGGCGGTCCGCGCCCGCCTGTCAGACATTCTGGGGGTGGACGCGGCCGGCGTCGTGCTGACGGCGGACGCCGATCGTGTCCGGGCGGAATGGCGCGCGGCGGCGGGTGATATCTTGAATGATCAGGCCCGCCGCCCGGTATCGGCGCTTCGCGGGATGACGCTGGACCTGCCGGCGCTGACCGCCGCCGGTCCGGCGGAGACCGGGCTGTGCGCGCTGGTTCTGGAAAGCGGCGCGCATGCCGGGGCGTTGCGCCGTGACAGTGAAAAGCGCATCCCGCCGCTTTTGCTGCGCGCTGCGCTGAAGGGCCTGGCGCCCGCGGGGCTGGCGGAGGACGACATTCGGATCGGCACCCGTGACGCCGAACTGACCCGGTTAGTCGCGGCGCTGGACGCAGACCCCGCCATTGCTGGCGTCCGAATGGCCGGGGAGGCGCTGGAGATTGAATCTTCCGACCGCGCGGCGCTGGCGGAGCGTTTACGCCGCGCGGGTCTGGTGTTCGCGGAAACCGATAATGGCTATCGCGGCTATATTCCCGACGCGGCCACGGCGCGGCAGGCGGCGCTGGCGCTGGGCGCCGGGCCGGCGGGTGCGCGGCAGGCCTCCCGCCGCCGCTCGACGCGCGAAACCGATATTCTGGTCGCCGTCGATCTGGACGGAAGCGGGGCGCGAATCCATACCGGCCTGCCTTTCTACGATCACATGCTGGAACAGATCGCCGCGCATGGCGGGTTTGGCCTGACCGTTGCGGCGGAAGGCGATCTGACCGTGGACGCCCACCACACGATCGAGGACGTGGCGCTGGCGCTGGGCGAGGCGCTCGCCGAGGCGCTGGGCGACAAGAAGGGGATCGGGCGCTACGGCTTTACCGCGCCAATGGATGAGGCTCAGGCCTCCATCGCCATCGACCTGTCGGGCCGTCCCCTGTCGCGGTTCGAGGGGTCTTTCGCGCGCGACGAAATCGGCGGTTTCCCGACCGAGATGACGCCGCACGTCTTCCGCTCTTTGGCGGACTCCCTGCGCGCCGCCGTGCATGTGAAAGTCGAGGGCGAAGACGATCACCACAAGGTCGAGGCCTGTTTCAAAGGCTTCGGACGGGCCCTGCGGCAGGCCATCCGGATGGAGGGCGGCGAGACCCCCTCCACCAAGGGCGTGCTGTGAGCGTCGCCGTTGTCGATCTGGGATGCGGCAATATCGCCTCCATGATGTTCGCGCTGGAGCGGCTGGGCGCCCGGGCGGCGCTGACCCGGGCCGCGTCGGATATTGCAGCGGCCGACCGCGTGATCCTGCCCGGCGTCGGGACGGCGGGCTTTGCCATGCGGCAGATCGATGCGTTGGGCCTGCGCGATGCATTGATGTCAGCGCGCCCCCTTCTGGGCGTCTGTCTTGGCCACCAATTGCTGTTTGAACGCAGCGAGGAGGGCGGCGTGGACGGCCTCGGCCTCATCGAAGGAGACGTGACCCGGCTTCAGGGCGCGCCGGACCGGCCCATTCCGCATATGGGCTGGAACACGCTGGACATAGACCAGCCGGATTGCCCGCTGCTCAAGGGCGTCGAGGACGGGGCCTTTGTCTATTTCGTGCACACATTCGCCAGCCATGCCGGCCCGTCCACCGCCGCCTCCACGCGCTATGGAGAGGCGTTCTCCTCCGTGGCCGCATCGGACGGCGTCTATGGCTGCCAGTTCCACCCGGAACGCTCCGCCGCGCCGGGCGCGCAAATCCTCAAGAATTTTCTGGAGCTCTGACGTGATCATCTATCCCGCCATCGACCTCATGGAGGGCGCGGTCGTGCGCCTGAACAAGGGCCGTTTCGACCGCTCCACCGAATACTCGACCCGTCCGGCGGAGGTTCTGGACAGCTTCGCGGCGGCCGGGGCCGAGTGGACGCATATTGTCGATCTGGACGGCGCCCGCGCGGGCGAACCGCGCCAGCATGACCTGATCGGCGAGCTGGCGGGCCAGACGGATCTCAAAATTCAGGCGGCGGGCGGCGTGCGAAAGCGCGAGGATATTGCCCGCCTTCTGGATTCCGGCGTCACGCGCGTCGTCGTCGGCTCCATGTGCGTGAAATCGCCCGATACTGTCGAGGCCTGGATCGCCGAATTCGGGACCGAACATATCGCCGCCGCGATGGATGTGCGGATGGAGGACAACGCCCCTGAAGTCGCCATTTCAGGCTGGGCGGAGGATTCCGGCATCGATCTGTGGACCGCGCTCAACGCCTTCCCGAAAGGCAAGCTGGTTCACCTGCTGACCACCGATGTAAACCGCGACGGCGCCATGAAAGGCCCGAACATGCGCCTGCTGGATCAGATGCGCGGGCGGCGGCCGGACCTCGACATTCAGGCTTCGGGCGGGGTGCGCGACATTGCCGATATCCGGGCGCTGGCCGAAATGGGCGCGGGCGGCGCGGTGGTCGGCAAGGCGCTGTATGAAAACCGTCTGGATCTGAAGGAGGCCCTGAGTGCTGGCGCGCCGGATCATCCCCTGCCTTGACGTAAAGGATCGCGCGGTCGTGAAGGGCGTGCGCTTTCGCGCGCATGAGCGCGTGGGCGACGCCGTGGCGCTGGCCGAAACCTATCGCGACGCAGGCGCGGACGAGCTGGTCTTCTACGACATCACCGCCAGCGCGGAGCGGCGCACGCTCGACTATGGCTGGGTGCGGGAAATCGCCCATGCGCTGGACATTCCGTTCTGCGTGGCCGGCGGGATCCGCAGCGTCGAGGCGGCGGTGAAATGTCTGGAGAACGGGGCGGACAAGGTTTCGATCAATTCCCCGGCGCTGGAGCGTCCTGACCTGATCGACGAAATCGCCGCCGTGGCGGGCAGCCAGTGCGTGGTGGTCGGCGTCGATAGTTTGCATGTGAACAATGACTGGTTTGTCTATCAATATACCGGCAGCGAGGCGGCCACGCAGGAGTCCGGCCGCCGCACGCTGGGCTGGATAAAAGAGGCGCAGGAGCGCGGCGCGGGAGAGATCGTCCTGAACTGCATGGATCAGGATGGCGTGCGCGCCGGATATGACATCGGGCAGCTGCGCGCCGCGCGCGATCTTCTGACCATACCGCTGATCGCTTCCGGCGGTGCCGGGACGATGGCGCATTTCCGGGACGTGTTCGAGGGCGCGGATGTTTCGGGCGCGCTGGCCGCCAGCGTGTTTCACAAGAACATATTTACGATACCCGATCTGAAAGAAAGGCTGGACCAATGGGGCGTGAGCGTCAGGCGCTGACCGCGGCGGACATCGACACTCTGGACTGGGACAAGGGCGGCGGCCTGATCCCGGCTATCGCGCAGGATGCGGACACGCTTCAGGTCCTGATGCTGGCCTGGGTCAGCCGCGAGTCGCTGGGCGAGAGTTTCAGGACCGGGCAGGCGGTTTTCCATTCCCGTTCGCGCCAATCGCTCTGGCGCAAAGGCGAGACGTCCGGGAACACGCTGACCCTGAAAGCCATCCATGCCGATTGCGATAAGGACACGCTGCTGATGCTGGTCTCCCCGGCCGGGCCGGCCTGTCACCTTGGAACCACCAGTTGTTTTGGCGATGACGACGCGCCGGGGCTGGGCCGGCTGGCGCGCCTCGCCCAGACCGTGAAGAGCCGCAAGACCGCCTCGCCTGACGAAAGCTATACGGCCAGCCTGCTGGCCGAAGGACCGATCCGCGCCGCCCAGAAGCTCGGCGAGGAAGGGGTGGAGACCGCGCTGGCCGGAGCCGCCGAAGACCTGCCCCACCTGCACGAAGAGGCGGCGGATCTTCTCTATCACCTCGTCGTGCTGCTGGAATCGCGCGACACGTCGCTGAATGCGGTGCTGAAGGTTCTGGAAGACCGCGCTAGACAAGGGACATGACAGACCCCAGCGAAGCCCGCCTCCTGAAAGCTCTATCGGACGTCCGGATCCCGGACGGCAAGCGCGACATCGTTTCCGCCGGCCGCGTGGAGTCCGTAAGCGCGAAGGATGGCGCGGCGCAGCTCGTCCTCGCCGCCGATGGCGATCAGCCGCAAGCCTGGGAACAGGTTTCGGAAGCCGCCCGGACGGCGCTGGCGGGCGTCGAGGGCGTGGAGAAAGCGCGCGTCATTCTGACCGCCCACAAGGCCGGGCCTTCGGTTCAGGAAACCGCGAAAAAGCCCGAGACCAAACCCGAAGCGCCGGACGGCGCGAAGGACGTCAAACGCATCATCGCTGTCGCGTCCGGCAAGGGCGGCGTGGGCAAATCCACGGTCACAGCCAATCTGGCGGTGGCGCTGTCTCAACTGGGCCTGAAGGTGGGGCTTCTCGACGCCGACATCTACGGCCCCAGCCAGCCCAAGCTGCTGGGGCTTGAGGGACGGCCGGATTCCGACTCTGACCGAAAGCGCATCACGCCGATGTCCGCACACGGGCTGAAAGTCCTTTCCATCGGGTCGATGGTGGACGCGGAACAGCCCATGGTCTGGCGCGGGCCGATGACGTCCAACGCCATGCTGCAGATGCTGAACGAGGGGGATTGGGGCGATCTGGACGTGCTGCTGGTCGACATGCCGCCCGGCACGGGCGACACGGCGCTGGGCCTGGCCCAGACCAAGCGGCTGAACGGCGCGGTTATCGTCTCAACGCCGCAGGACCTCGCCCTGATCGACGCGCGGCGCTCCATCGCCATGTTCGACAAGGTGAATGTGCCGGTGTTCGGCGTGATCGAGAATATGAGCCAGTTCATCTGTCCGCATTGCGGCCAGGCCAGCGATATCTTCGGTCATGGCGGCGCCCGGCACGAAGCGGAGGAACGCGGCCTGCCCTTCCTCGGCGAAATTCCGCTGACCATGCGTCTGCGCGAGTCGGGGGAAGAGGGCGCGCCGCTGGTCGCCACAGCCCCGGAAGACCCGGCGTCCGTCGTCTATTTCGACGTGGCGCGGACTTTGGTGGAGCGGCTGCGCTAGGCCAGCTCCAGCGCACCGCCTTCGCGCCGCACGCCGAACACCCGCTCCAGAATCTTATCGCTCAACGCCTCGCCCGGCGCCCCGTCGGCGGCGATGCGGCCCTGATCCATGACGATGATCCGGTCGGCAAAGCGCGCGGCCAGCGAGAGATCGTGCAGCGCGGTCAGCACCAGCGTTCCGCGCCCGGCCTGGTCTTGCAACGCCTGCAAGACGCTCAACTGATGCGCCGGGTCCAGCGCGGCCGTGGGTTCGTCGGCCAGCAGGACGGGGGCCTCCACGGCAAAGGCGCGCGCCAGCAGGATGCGCGCCCGCTCGCCCCCGGACAGGGTATCGACATTGCGATCGGCAAAACCTTGTGCGTCGGCGGCGTCCAGTCCGCGTCCGATGGCGGCGCGGTCCATTTCGCTTTCGCGCCGTATCGGTCCGGCAAAGGGGTGCCGGCCCAGCGCCACCAGCGCCCGGCCGCTCATCGGCCATGCCGCGCGCCGTTCCTGAGGCAGATAGGCGATGGTCCGCCCGCGTTGTCGCGGGGGCATCGCGGCGACTGCCGCGCCGTCCAGCGTCACCGCGCCGGCCTGAAGTGGCGTCAGTCCGCAGGCCGCGCGCAATAGCGTTGTCTTGCCCGATCCGTTCGGCCCGACCAGCGCGACCAGTCCGCGTTCGGCGGCAAAGCTGACATCCGTTATGGCGTCCTGTGCGCCCAGCCGCACGGTGACGTTATCGAAGCTGAGCGCGCTCATGCCGTCCTCGCCCTGTTGGACCGGATCAGCCAGAAGAAGAAGGGGGCGCCGACCAGCGCCGTCAGGACGCCCAGATAGATCGGCGTGCCAAAGCCCGAAAGCGCCCGCACCCCGATATCGGCGGCGTTCAGCAGCGCCGCGCCCAGAAAGGCGGCGGGCAGGATGGCCTTGCCCGGCGCATGTCCCACAAAGGGCCGCGCCAGATGCGGCGCCACCAGGCCGATAAATCCGATCGCCCCCGCCGCAGCGACCGACGCGCCCACCGCCAGCGTCGCCCCGATCACCACGATCAATCGCGTGCGCGGCACGTTCACGCCAAGGCTCGCCGCCGCGTCCTCGCCAAGGCTGAGCGCGTCCAGCGCGCCGCGCTGCGTCAACAGAACGGCGATGCCCGCGATAATCAGCGGCCCGGTAATCATCATGTCGCGCGCATTGGCATCGCGCAGCGATCCCATCAGCCAGTAGGCGATTTCGGAAAGGGCCCACGGATTGGGGGCCATGTTCAGCGCCAAGGCGGTCAACGCATTGGCGAACGCCGCCACGGCCACCCCGGCCAGGATCAGGGTCAGCGCGCTGGCCCCGCGTCCGGCGACCGCGAACAGCGCGATCACGCCCAGCGCCCCGCCGCCCATTGCCGCCAGCGGCACGATGTCGAACCCAAGGCCGAAATAAAGCGCGATGACAGCGCCCAGAGAGGCGGAGGACGTGACGCCCACAATGCCCGGATCGGCCAGCGGATTGCGGAAATAGCCCTGAAGCCCGGCCCCGGCCGCGCCCAGCGCCCCGCCCACCAGCGCGCCCAGCAGGGCGCGGGGAAAGCGGATCTCGCGGGCGATGGCCACGGCCTCGTCACCGCCGGCCCCGAACAGCGCGGCAACCGCGCCAACCGGCCCCATCGGATAGGCGCCAAATCCCAGCGCCGCGACAAACAGGATCGCCGCCAGCGCCGCAAACCCCAGCGTGGCCTTGACCTCCGCGTTCACGATTGCGGGCGCGGCCAGGCCGAGAGCAGCGTCCTCAGCGCCGCGATCAGGGCCAGCGGCTGGTCCAGCATCAGGTGGTGGCGCGCCTCGGGGATGGAGATCATCGGCGTGCCTTCGGGCAGGATGCTGGCCATATAACGCCACACCTCGCCGGTCAGCAGGGCCGAAATCTCGCCGCGCATGACGGCCAGCGGACAGGCGACGTCCTTCAGATATTCAGCCGGCGCGTGATCGGGATATTGCATTTTCTGCCACAGCGCCGGATCGAACTTCCACGTCCAGCCCTGCTCGCCCTCGCCGGTCGTCACGGGCTTCAGGCTGTGCCGGGCGATATGATCCACGATGTACGGGTTCTCACAATCCTGATCGGGCAGCAGGCGGAAACGCGCCAGCGCCTCGGGCAGGTCTTTATAGATACGGCCGCCGCGCTTGGGCGGGGCGGAGCGGCGTTGCTCGCCCGGCGGACGGATCGGGGAATCCAGGATCACGGCCCCGCCGATCTCCTCCCCGAACTGGCGCGCCAGCTCCATCATGACGAAGCCGCCGAAGGAATGGCCGATCATGACCGGCTTCACGCCGGATTTCATGGCGCCGGAATCCTTGGCCGCGGTCATCACTTCGCGCGCATAGATTTCCTGCCGGTATTCGTCGCGCCAGTCGGATTCGCCCATGCCGGAGAGGTTCAGCGCCGTGACGCAGCGATGCTTGGCCAGCGCCGGACCGATGAAATCCCACCATTTCATGTGCGCCACGCCGCCATGCACCAGAACGACGCCCGGCTTGCCGGGATCGCCCCAGCGCTGCCAGGTGATGCGCGCCCCTTCCACCTCGCTCTCGCCCGGTTCGGGCTCGTTCCCGATCAGCGCCTCGAACCAGCCGGGGCGGGGCGGCCGGTCGCCGCCATAGCGGGCCAGAGGGAATGTGCGTTCGGGGCGGCCATCGGGATTGTCGACGGTGGGTTTCGTCTTCGGCATGAATTGAGCGGTATATCCGCTTGTGCGCCGCGTCAATTAAGTGCGGCGCGAGTCTGGAGCGCGGCGGCGCCTGTGTTTAATCTGGCGCCGGAGATGCAGGCAAAAGCTCAACTTCAAGCTTGAACCGGGTGGGGATGATTACGCCATGAGTGATGAAAACAACGTCTATACGATGACGTCCCAGACCATTTTCCCGCCCGCGCGGCCGCGCGCAAACGCGCCTGAGCCGCGGGGAAAACCGCTGCTGGAGGCGCTGGCGCCGGAGGGGACAACCGTCGAGAGCCTGACGCTGGAAGGGGCCGCGGGCACGATCTCCGCGGCGATTGCCCGCCGCGCCGCGCCCGGCCCGCTGATCCTGTTTCTGGGCGGCAATAATCATTACATGGTCAAGCACGGGGCCAATAATGTCGAAAAGCTGATCCGTTTCGGCGACGTTCTGATGTTCGACCACCCCGGCTATGGCGACAGCGAAGGCCCGGCCCATTTCTCCAATATCCTGCCCGCCGGCGCGCGCATGGTCGGCCATGCGAAGGAACTTGCGGCCCAGCGCGGTCAGAAAACCGTTATCTGGTCGGCCTCGTTTGGCGGCTATATGGCCATCAAGGGCGCGGCGGAATACGGGCCGGACGCCCTTATCCTTGAAGGTCTGGCCCCCAGCGCGGTGGACTGGGCGCATGCGCTCGGCGCGCGCCACGGCCGTTCCAAGGCGCGGGTGGAGCGCGCCATGGTGGAGGGCGGCGTGCCTGACCCTATTGTCTCCTATGACGGTCCGGTTCTGCAGCTCGCCGGTATGGGCGACACCGTCGTGCCCATCGATCTGTCGCGGAAACTGAAAACCTGGTTCGAGGAGCGCAGCGTCGATCTGGCTTATAAGGAAGTCGATGTGGCCTCCCATGATTTGCGGGTCAGTCAGGAAACGATGCGCGTTGCGCGCGATTTCCTGATCGCCAGGGGCGTCATGACGGCGGAACAGGTTCTCGATCCGCTCAGCTTCCGGTCCAACGCGATCAGCTTCCAGTCGGGCTCCGGCTCCGTGAACTGACCGCCCGGTCAGATGATGGACCAGGTCTTAACCGGACCCGCGACCTGCGGGGCGCCCCGTTTCACCGCGAATTAACGACGTCTTCTAACCCCGTTTTTACCGCCGCTGTCCCATAACGGGTCGCGAAAGACAAAAGGGCGCCGCCGTACGCTGTGCGCGCTCGATACGGGGACAAGGGTGTGATGGTGAAGACGATCCTGATCGTGGACGACGATCCGGCCCAGCGCCGACTGATGCAGGCCGTGATCGAGAAGCAGGGCTTCCGCGCCCTGCAGGCCGATGGCGGCGAAGTCGCGCTGGAAATGCTGAACGGGAAGAATCCCGAAGGCGTCGATCTGGTCCTTCTGGACCTCGTCATGCCCGGCATGTCCGGCATGGAGACGCTGGAAATCGTGTCCCGGCAATATCCGGACATTCCAGTCATCGTTCTGACCGCGCAGGGCGGCATCGAGACCGTGGTGAAGGCCATGCAGGCCGGCGCGGTGGACTTCTCGGTGAAGCCGGCCAGCCCGGAGCGGATCGGGGTGGGCATCCGCAACGCCCTGAAGCTCAGCCAGCTTTCAGGCGAAGTCACGCGCCTGAAGACCAAGAATGACGGCGCGCTGACATTCGAGAACATGATCTCTGCCGCCCCCGTCATGCGCCAGGTCGTACGGCTGGGCCAGCGCGCGGCAAAATCCAATATTCCGATCCTGATTACCGGTGAATCCGGCGTCGGCAAGGAGCTGATCGCGCGGGCTATTCAAGGTGAAAGCGACCGCTCCGGCCGTCCTTTCATCACCGTGAACTGCGGCGCCATCCCGGAAAACCTCGTCGAATCCATCCTGTTCGGGCACGAAAAGGGCTCTTTCACGGGCGCGGACAAGAAACATATCGGCAAATTCCAGGAAGCTTCCGGGGGAACCCTGTTCCTGGACGAGGTGGGAGAACTGCCGCTGGACATGCAGGTCAAGCTGCTGCGCGTCCTGCAGGAGGGCGAGGTCGATCCCGTCGGTTCCAAGAAGCCGGTGAAGGTGGATGTGCGCATTATCTCCGCCACCAACCGGGATTTGAGCGAACAGGTGCGCGAGGGCGCGTTCCGCGAGGATCTTTTCTATCGCCTCAATGTCTTCCCGATCGAGGCGCCGCCCCTGCGCGACCGCAAACAGGACATCCCGGCCCTGGTCGAGCATTTCATCCAGCGTTTCAACGCGCAGGAAAACCGCAATATCCAGAGCGCCACGCCTGAAACCCTGGCCATGCTGAAAGGCGAATACTGGCCCGGCAATGTGCGGCAGCTGGAGAATATGATCTTCCGCGCCGTCATCCTTTCCGACGGGGAAGAGCTGCATCCGGAAGATTTCCCGCACCTGACCGGCGTCGCCCCGGTGTTCGACGACGAGGATCACGCCGAGTCGGAACCGATCAATGGCGTGGAAACGCATGCAGACGCGGCGGAAGCCCTGATCGAGCACGCCGCGCCGGTGCCGATGATGGACGATAACGGCCATCTGCGCCCGCTGGAGGAGATCGAACGCGACCTGATCCAGTTCGCGATCGAGACCTATGCCGGCCGCATGGCGGAAGTCGCCCGCCGTCTCGGCATCGGCCGCTCGACCCTCTATCGCAAGGTGCGGGAGCACGAACTGGAAGTGGACTCGGCGCGCGAGGCGAGCTGACGCGCCTCAGGCAATCGCTGGCCGCTTTGGCCAGATCATCTCGAAGCGTTCAAACACGGCGGGGGTTTCATCTGAGAAGGTGAAGCCCTCGCGCTTTGCCTGGCGCCGGAAAAAGTCGCGGTGCTGGCGCAGCCAGGCCGCCCGGCTTCGCGGTCCTTCGCCTTCCGACCAGGCAAAATCCCGCGTCACTTCGATGAAGGATTTTATGGCCACGCGGGTTGTCCGGATGACGGCGCGCGGCCGCCGCAATCCATCTATCACCAGCGAAAGATCGTCAATTTCGGGCATGCGCGCGCCGGATTCGTAGTCCCTCACCAGGCTGATGCAGGCGCGCTTCTTCCCGGAAACAATATAGCTGGCCAGCAGATTGGCGAGGCTTTGCGTATCGCCAAACCAGCAGACCTCGGCAGGGCGCCGCCACGGCCGCGCGGTATCGGTCAGGAAGTCGCGCCAGAAAGTCGCCTGTCGCGGGCTCAGGCGGGGATCGGGTTTGATCTGGAGCGGCCGCATGGCGCTAGTCCTCCTCCTTGCCTCCCTTGACGACAGTCAGTTTTGGCGGGCCGGACGGGCGCGGCGCGGCCGCCGGGGGCGCAGGCGCGTCCGCGTCCGGCGCGTCGGGTTCAAAATCATCGGATATGTCGCGGACATTCGCGCACGGCTGGAATCCCTTGCCGCGGTTCATGGGCTTGCGGGCCTGCAGGCCGCCGCCGCGCTTCATGGGTTTGCGCGCCTTGCCGGAGGCCTTCTTGTGGATTTCCTTGACCTTGTGGTTCTGCAGGGCCGAGAGCGGCTCTGAAAGGTCGCCCTTTTCCGGATTGGCGAAGGCGGAGCCGTACTCTTCCAGCCGCTCCTCGACGGAGGCGATGAACTCGGCCTCCCACTCGGAAAGGCTGATTTCCTCGCCTTCGCCCTGTTCTTCGCTTTTGCGCTTGGCGCGGCGCAGCCGGGCCAGCGCCTTGCGGGTCTTTTTCTCGTCGACCCGGCGCGTCATGGCGTTTCCTCTGTCCGGGCGCTTTTGCCGGATCGCATCCGGCGCGCCTCGTTCTTACACAGGAATTATCTGTCGCCCGCGCCTTGCGGGTCAATATCGCGCGGGGAAATTACGTCTCGCCGACGGCGTGCAGATAGAGGTCCAGAACCGCTTCCTGTTCGCTGCGGTCCTGCTGGTCCATTTTCCGCAGACGCACGACCTGGCGCATGATCTTGGTGTCGAAGCCCATCGACTTGGCCTCGGCATAGACTTCCTTCATGTCCGCCATCACCTCGGCCTTGTCCGCCTCCAGCCGCTCGATGCGCTGGATAAAGCTGCGCAGGCGCTCCTGGCCGCTCTGGTCGAGGCTCTGGGGCTGTGTGACGTCGTCCATGATGAAAGGCTCCGCTCTTTTGGGCGCTAGAATTGAAGGCGTGGAACCTATGCGCCCGCCGCGCCGAACGGAAGGGCCGCGAGGCGCTTCAACTGCGCATTCTGCGCATCGCGGAACGCCGCATCGTCAATCACCCGCTGAACGAAGTCCGGCAGGGTCTCTTCGATCTCCAGAACATCCATGGCGTGCAGGATCGCTTCTTCCTGACTCATGACTTTCAGGCCCGGCGCGTCCTGATCCGCCGCCGCGCTGGCCGCCGCGCCCTCGCCCGCGCGCAGCGCGCCGAAGCGGCTGATATAGGCCTCGTAGCGGTCGGGCTTCGCGCCGTGCTCCACGGTTTCAGGAAAGGGCGCGTCGACGCGGTCATATTCGTGTCCCAGCGCCTCGGTCCCGTCCATCACATCCAGCTGACCGGCGTCCAGCAAGTTCACGAAGACCCGCGCCGTCGCCGATTGATGAGGGTGGAATGTCGCGGGCATGGCGCCATAGCGGGTGAATTTCGCGCTATGAACCACGGCGTAGCCTTTCAGCTCCGCCCGCAGGGTCGGCACCACGGCCTCGCCGCCGAACTTTTCCATCAGGCGGGTGGGGGAGGCGTTGGACCCGCTGGCCAGAATCGCCACGCGGGGAACCGCCATCGCGGCGTTCAGCGCCTCCCTGAAGCCGGGATCGTCATCGAACACCGCCTCGCCGCCGGAAAACACATAGCTGCGGCGCGGCGGCGCGAACGGGTAGGCCAGGGCGCGTTCAATCTCCGGCGTCACGATAGACCGCCTCGATATGCTCCTTGATCAGGGCCTGCCGGAAATGGTGCGGCATATGCCCCATGCCGGGCAGGATGGAGAGCCTGGAATCGGGGATTTCCTCCGCCATGCGCTCGGCGTGCAGGCTGTGGGAGACCGTATCGTCCGCATCGCCGTGCAGGATGGCGACCGGCATGTCCATCCGGCGGTAGCGGGACGACTGCTCGATCAGCTCGGCTTTCAGCCCCACCATGTCGTCAGAATTGGCCGCGAAGGCGCCGGGGCGCAGCAGCTGCCGGATGCCGGCGCGCTCGATATAGTTTTGCGGCGGCTCTTGCGGCGAAAACACGCTCTGCATGCCGCTTTCCAGCTGGCGCGGGGCGACCAGCGGAACGGCGGTGCGGTTGAACACCGGCCCGATCAGCGGCGCCGCCGACCAGTGATAATACCACGCGATCCCGCCCGGCCATTCATGGCTGGGCGCGGAAATCAGCACCAGACCCGAAATCGCTTCAGGGTGGTCCAGCGCCAGGCGCAGCGCCACCGACCCGCCAAAGGAATGGCCAACGACCACCGGCTTCTCCAGCCCCTCGGCCTCGATCACCGCCAGCGCCGCCTCGGCCTGTCCGGCCAGCGTGCCGGCGCCCGCCGGGCGGCCCCGGCTGCGGCCAAGCCCCGGACGGTCATAGGCGACCACGCGAAACTGGTCCTCCAGCGCCGGGACCAGAGAGATTTCCAGATCGCCGCTATTGCCGGAAGCGCCGTGAATCAACAGAAGCGGCCGGCCTTCGCCCCATTCGCGCACATGCAGGCTCGCGCCCTGCCAGTCGATAAAGTGTCCGTTGGTCATCGGCTCCGGCCGGTTGGTGGAGGCGCAGGCGGCCAGCGTCAGCGCGGCCAGCCCGGCAGTTAGGATTGCAAGAAATTTCAAAGCGCGCGCCCTTCGACCAGCGGCGCCAGCCGCTCCCTGCGCGTCGTGGCTTCTTCGTGGAAGGGATGAATTTCCAGCGCCTCGCCATAGGCCTCATAGGCCGCTTCGTTGCGGTTCAGCCGTTCCAGTATCGTGCCCAGACCCACCAGCGCGCCAAAATGTTTCGGGTCGGCGATCAGCGCCTTGTTCACAGCCTCCAGCGCCTGCGCGGCTTCGCCATCGGCAAGGTACAGCATGGCGCGGCGGTTCCAGGCTTCCGCAAAGTCCGGCTCCAGCGACAGCGCGTCGTCCAGATGCCGGGCCGCGCGGTCCGCGTCGTCGGCTTCCATGGCCGCCTCGGCGCGGTCCATCAGCAGGTTCACCGTATCGCTGCCCGAATCGGTCCAGACCAGCCGGATCTGACCGGCCAGCCGGTTGGCCGCCGCCGCGCTTTCGGCCGCGGACAGCTGGTCATACAGCTTTTCCAGCGGCGCCTGCGGCTCGGCGGGCGTTTCCGCTGTCTGGCTGAAGGCCAGAGCGATAGCGGTCAGAAGGGCGGTCAAACTCATCGGGAAAGGATATTAGGGCGTTCACCGGCGAAAAGAAGGCGCCGCCCACCACAGGCCTCAGTTTTTAAAGAAAACCGGCCTCTTTCAACGCCGCCTCGGCGCCGCCCGCACCGTCGAAAAGCCGGGCGTGATAGCCATAATCCCGCGCCGCCGCGACATTGGGTCCGGTGTCGTCAAAGAACAGCATCTCGGGCGGGGTCAGGCCGCTGGCGGCCTCGATATGGGCGAAGGCCTCGCGCGCGGGCTTCTTTGTCCCGATCAGGCCGGAAACCGTGATTGCCTTGAAATGGGTGAGAAAGCCGTAATCCGGATCGGCGGCGAAAGCGCGCCATTTATCGCCCGGAAAATTGGTCAGCGCATATTGCGGGACGCCCCGCGCGGTCAGTGTTTCGACCAGCGCCACGGCGTCCTCGTCCGGGCCCTTGAACATCTCGGGCCAGCGCAGGCGCCAGGCGTCAATTTCAGCGGAATATTGAGGAAACTGGTCTTTCAGGTCTGCTGCGGCCGATTCCATCGGCTCGCCGCCATCGTGGCGGCCGTGCCATTCCATGGTGCACACAGAAGACAAAAACCGCTCCATCTCGGAGCGGTTTTCAAAAATCTTTGAGTAGAGGTTCCGCGGGTTCCAGCGGACCAGAACGCCGCCAAGGTCCCACAGGACCGCCCGCGGCCTGTCGCCGGCGATCAGCCCTGACGCGCTTTGAAACGCGGGTCTTTCTTGTTGATCACGTAAACGCGTCCGCGGCGGCGCACGACCTGGCACGCGCGGTGACGGTTCTTCAGCGATTTGATCGAGCTTCTGACTTTCATCGTATTCCTGCCTTTCGCGCGGCCCGCCTCAATTGCGGGGCGCCTCGCGAGAAGGCGCGGAAACTATGGGCGGTCGGGGTGGAAGTCAATTGCCCTGCTGCTGCGAGAGTCAGGCCCGCCTAAACCGCCCCGTCGGCCAGCGCGCTGCGCACCGCGGGCATGATGCGCCGGCTTACCGGAATCGCCGCCCCGCCGGCCAGATAGAGCCGCCCCGCGCCCCCCGGATCACGCTCAAGCGACTGCACGAAATCGGCGTTCACGATGTGGGAGCGATGCACGCGTATGAATGTTTCGGGAAGGGATTCCTCCAGCGCGGCGAGCGGGCCGTTATAAAGCACGGTCCGCCCGTCTTCGAAGCAGACCTCCACATAATCCCCCGCCGCGTTCAGCCGGGTAATCTCATTGGCCGGCGCATAGATGACCCGCCCGGCGGACACGAACTGGATCTTCTGCGGCTGGGCCGCCTGCCGCGCCCGCGCCAGCGCCGCGTCCAGAACATGAGCGCGTCGTTCTTCTTTCAGCCGCCGCTGGCGTTCACGGGCAAAGGCAAAGCTCTGCTCGACCACCAGCGCCAGAACCAGTCCGCCTGCCAGATAATAAAACCACCCGTTCAGGAAGGCGCTGCCCGTGAGCCAGGGCAGGATCGCCGCGGCTCCCAGACCCGCCGCATAGAGCCAGCCCGGCCGGCGGCCCGCCGCAGCGCGCCAGATGCAGATTGCCGCGGCGATCGCGGCGGCGGCGGACAGGATGCTGGCCGTCATCGCGTCAAAGCCGCGGGACAGCGCCGCAGCGGCGATCATCGCCAGAACAGACCCCGTGATCAGCGCGGCTGCGGCGCGCCGCTCCACGCCAAACCGGACCAGCACATGCGCCAGCAGGGACAGGCCGAATCCCGCCGCGCAAAGCAGGATCGCGATAAGCCGGTAATCGTGCAGCGGATAGGCGTAGCCGGTGACGCCGCGCAGGGTTTCGGCGGCCAGTTGCGCTCCGGCAAAGCCGGCCATCGCCGCGGTCGCCGCCGACAGCCGCCGCGCCGGACCGCGCCAGGCGGAGACGCCAAACACCGCTACGCCGATTACGAAACAGGCAAATACCGGCAAAACCGGCCAGTAAGCCGCCAGAACGGCCTGTGTCGGATCGCCATAGGCGTGGACCGAAACCCACTGCATGGGCGCGGTCAGGCGCAAAAGGCCGTGATGGGCAGAGGCGCGCAGCGCAATCGTGTTTTCGCCCGCCCGGAACAGGTCGCGCGGGGCGAAGAACGCCGCGTCGATGCGGCCCGGAATTTCCGCCGCCGCGCTGCCGCCCGGCCGCCCGTTCGCGCCCAGTTTCACGCCGTTCAGATACAGCTCCGTAGAGGCGCGCGCCGACACATACACGCCCAGCGGCCGCGCGCCGGACAGGTCCTCCGCCGTCATGGTCAGGCGGATTTCAATCCAGATTTCCCGGTTCTGCGGGTCCGCCGCCCAGAAGGACATTGTTTCACAGTCCGGCCCGGTGAAGCTTGGCGGTCCCGCGTCCGCCGGTCCGGCTGGGCAGACGCGCACCGAATCCAGCGCTGTTTGCGGCGCGCCGCTGGCTGTCAGGGGCAGGACCCAGAGCACGATCAGAAGAAAAAGCCATTGCCGCATACCGGCAGACTATATCCGCCCGGCGGCCGCGTCTCGCCGCTCACGGATTTGACGCCGCCGCTGACCGATCCGCCCGCGGCGCCACGGCGCAGCGCGTTCTATCCTCCGGCTCTGTTTCCCCGATCCCTGGAGGTTCGCCGACATGTCCCTGTTCAAGCCCGCCCTTGCCGCCGCCGCTCTGATCCTCGCCACGCCCGCCCTGGCCGAAGAGCCGATCACGTTCGAGGCCGCCAGCGGCGAAACCGCCGAGGCCTTTCAGGGCGCGTTCGAGGTTCCGGAAAACCGCGCCGATCCGGACAGCCGCATGATCGAGATCGGCTATGTCCGCTTCCCGGCCACGACGGATAACCCCGGCCCGCCGATTGTCTATCTCGCCGGCGGTCCCGGGGGTTCGGGGACGGGCACGGCGGAGCGCCAGCGTTTTCCGCTATTCACGGAGATGCGCCGCCATGCAGACGTCATCGCCTTCGACCAGCGCGGCACGGGTCTTTCCGATGACGCCCCGCGCTGCAAGTCCTCGATCGGCGGGGATGACGGCCAGCGCGTCAGCGATGCGGACATCACGGCCGCCTATCGCGCCGCACTGGAAGAATGCGGCGCGTTCTGGAAGGCGGAAGGTATCGACATACGCGGCTACACTACCGCCGAAAGCGTGCAGGACATTTCCGCCCTGCGCCGGCATCTGGGCGCGGAGACCGTGACGCTGTGGGGCATTTCCTATGGCAGCCATCTCGCCTTCGCCGCGCTGAACGCCATTCCGGATGAAATCGACCGCGTCATCATCGCCAGCGCCGAGGGTCTGGACCAGACGGTCAAGCTGCCCGCGCGCACCGACGCCTATTTCGCCCGCCTGCAGGCCGCGGTGAACACGCAACCCGCGGCGAAGGCGGCCTATCCGGACATCGCCGCCCTTATGCGCCGCGTTCATGAGAAGCTTGACGCCGACCCCCTCCTGATCGAACTGGAAAGCGCGTCGGGCGAGGCAATTCCCTTCCTGTTCCAGCGCCCTCACGCTCAGATGATGGCGTCCGGCCTGATCGCGGACCCGGATAACGCTGTCTATCTGCTGCAACTTTACGCCGCGCTCGACGCCGGAAGCGCGGAGGCCGTGAAAGCCTTCATGGGCTATTTCTTCGAACCGGGCGAGCCGATCTCCCTTAATCCCATGTCCACGGCGATGGATCTCGCCTCGGGCGTCAGCCCGGCGCGTCTGGCGGAAGTAAGGGAACAAGCGGAAACCGCGCTTTTGCGCGATTATCTCAACTTCCCCATGCCGCATATTCTCGGCGTCTGGCCGGACATTGATCTGGGCGAGTCGTTTCGCGACGGCCCCGCGGGCGATACGCCGGTCCTGCTGTTCAGCGGCACGCTGGACGGCCGCACCTATCCGGAGGGACAGGCCGAAGCTGTTGCCGGTCTAACCAATGTGCAGGCCGTCACCGTCGTGAACGCCGGCCACAATCTCTATATGCGTTCGCCGGAAATCGCCGTTGCGATGCACCGTTTCATGCGTGACGAGCCCATTGGCGTGACTGAAATCACCGTCGACCTGCCCGATTTCGCCCCTGAATAGGGCGGGTCCGGCTGCGCCGGTTCCCTCTCTCGCGCTGAAATCTCCCTCTCGCCGCGCTAAATCCGGACCAGTATACCGGTATGCGGATGGAGATTTGCGCCGCACCGGCGCGAAACGGGAGACGGGATTAGCGATGAAAACGACAACGGGACTGCGCGCCTTGCTGATGGCTTCGGCCGCGCTGGGCTTTGCCGGATGCGCTACGGCGCAGACGCCGGAGGCGCAATTCACGTCTCCCGAAGCGGTGGAGCAAAAGGCCGATGAGAGCTTCTCCGCCTGGACGGCCCGCTTCATGGAAGAGGCCGTCTCGCGCGGCTACAGCCAGGACCTGGTCAGCACCGCTTTCGCCGGCGTCGTTCACCCCGATCCGGTGGTGGTGGACCGCTCTCAAAGCCAGCCGGAGTTCGTGCGCCCGGTGTGGGAATATTTGAATTCCGCCGTCTCGGAGTCCCGCGTTGCGTCCGGGCAGGCCGAACTGTCCGCCCAGCCGGAGCTGTTTGCGGGGCTGGAAGCGGAATACGGCCTCGACCGCGAAGTGCTGACCGCCATCTGGGGGCTGGAGAGCGCCTTCGGCCAGATCCTCGGCGATTATGACGTTTTCCGTTCCCTCGCCACGCTCGGCTGGGCCGGCTGGCGTCCTGACTTCGTGGAGGAACAGCTTTTTGCCGCGCTCGACATCCTGCGCGACGGCGAGGCGACCCGCGACCAGCTCAAGGGTTCCTGGGCCGGCGCGATGGGCCAGACCCAGTTCATCCCCGCCAGCTACCGTATCTATGCGCAGGACTGGGACGGCGACGGCCGCAAGAATATCTGGTCCGATGACGGCGACGCGCTCGCCTCCGCCGCCAATCTCCTCGCCAAGTCCGGCTGGAAACAGGACGTGCCCTGGGGCGTGGAGGTGCGTCTGACCGATGAATTCAACTGGGACATGTTCGACGGGCAGGAACGCCTGACCGCCAACTGGGCGCAGGGCGGCGTGGCGCGGGCCGACGGCGCGCAATGGGGGACCGATCTCTGGGGGCTGGATGCTGAACTGATCCTGCCCGCCGGCGCGCAAGGCCCGGCTTTCCTGACCTTCAGCAATTTCGACGCGATCATGCGCTACAACAACTCCACCGCCTATGCGCTGGCCGTCGGGATGCTGTCGGATGTCTATGCCGGGCGCGGCGGGCTCGTGGCGGACTGGCCAGACGAAGGCCGCCCCCTTCGCCGCGCGGAAGTCTATGAGTTGCAGGACAGCCTGACCGCGCTGGGCTTTGACACGCAAGGCTCGGACGGGCTGATCGGCCCGAATACGCGCAAGGCCGTCCGCGCCTTCCAGCGCGCTAACGCCATCACCCCGGACGGGCACGTGAATTCGGAGCTTCTGGACCGCGTCCGCGCCGCCGAGCCTATTCAATAGGGCGGCGATCAATCAGGTCAGTGCGGGTCGTGCGCGTCCTCGATTTCGGGGGTCGCCGCCGCGCTGACCGATTTGATGCGCGGACTGAACCACGCATACACGCCCACGCCGGCAATCACTCCGGCATTGATCCAGAAGGGCACTGAAGGCCCGAACGTCTGATAGACCAGCAGGCCGATGAAGGGCGCGGACAGGAACCCCACCCCGGCGGTGGAATTGACCATCCCCGCCACGGCGCCCTGTTCGGACGGACTGACGGCGATGGAGGCCCCGCCCGCCATGCCGGGCCGCGACAGGCCAATGCCCAGCCCGCTGACCACGAAGGCAAAGAAGATTTCCCCGAAACTGCCGGCCAGCGCCAGGAAGATATTGGCGAAGAAGGCGATGCCCGCTCCCAGCAGCATCAGGGTGCGCGGCGAGGCCTTGATGCGCGGGATCAGCACCAGCTGCGAGATAAGCATGGCCAGCGCCCCGCCCATCAGCACCGCCCCGGCCAGCTGGGTCGCCTGCACCCCGTCCACTTCCAGCGTGTCCATGACGTAGAAATTGATGGTCTGCAGCGTCACCGCCTGCACGATCCAGACGCCGACGCCGAAAATCAAAAAGGGCGAAACGCGCGGGTCCAGCGCGTAGCCGAAGCTGGAAAAGGCGCTGGAGCGCGCGCCTGTCTGCTGCGGCGGCGTGCGCTCGGGCAGCATGAACCAGACGGC